>JAHZLH010000052.1 GCA_022599915.1 Actinomycetes bacterium | reverse complement strand
CCGATCACCAACAGAGGTGATCGGGCCGCTGCTTTGTGCTGGGTTCGCTATTCTGCTGCCGTTTCGTCGGTGCCGAGTGCAACAACCTCGTCCAGAGATTCCTGGAGGCACCGAATCATTACGTCGTGATCGTAGATCGCGGCGGTATCAAGGTTCACCCCGATCTCAGCCTTGCCGTTGTAGGACATGAACGCCACATTGAGCGCAGCCCCACCCTTAGGAGCAAATGGCACCAGCTGACTGACCTCGGCTCCTGCCACGTACATCGGAATCGGTGGCCCCGGAACGTTGGTGGCAGCGACGTCGGTGCCTTTCATCATGCCCGCAGCCAGCGCGGTGGTTGCGCTGCGGGGCAAGGTGGTCAGCAGCCGGAAGATCGGTTCACTGATCTCTAGGGCAGGTTCAAGTCGCGCCTGCTGAAGCACCGGATGTAGTTCCTTGACCCGAGCAGTGGGGTCTTCCGGGCCGAGGGGTAGTGGGAACCGCATCGGTACCCAGCGATTCCCGCCACCAGCGGCCGGCTCGTCATCCTTGGGTCGCAGATTGATGGGCATGTTCACTCGAACAGCGGGGACATCGCTTAGCGATACGCCGTGCGACGCGTGGTATTTCGCGATGCCGCCGGCGACGATGGCCATGAAGGCATCGTTCAGCGAAGCGCCATTACGTTTGCCAGCTTGTCGGATGGCGTCGAATGGCGCTTCCAGGATCGCGAAATGAACCCCGAGGGAGCGTCCGCGCATCACCGGACTCATGGGCGCGTTGGCGGGTGCCAACACTCGGGTTGCCGAGGTCGTCCAGTCAACGCCGCTCTTGACCGTGCCGATGGGGTCAGACATCGTGCCAGTGACGATGTCTTTGCCCTTGCCGACAACACCCTTCGCCTGCTCCAGTGCGGTCTTCGCAGTGAGTTCCGCACCTTCCTGTAGGCGTTCGAGTGGATCCTCGGGGCCGGCAAACTCGATCTCCGGCAACTCCTGCGCTGGTCGCTGCGAGGGATCGTCAGTCAAGTCGAATAGTGACGCGGCCATTGCCATGCCACCGACTCCGTCCGTGATGGCGTGGTGGATCTTCATCACGATCGCTGCTTTGTTGCCCTTAAGGCCTTCGATCACGATGGCCTCCCACAACGGGCGGGCCCGGTCGAAGTCCATTTCGGCCACGTGTTCGGCAACGTCCATCACGTGGGCCTCGTCGCGGCTATTGGCAGCACGGCGGAACCGAACGTGATAGTTCATGTCGAAGTCATCGCTGGACTCCCAGCGGGGTGGGACCAAAGACATGGGATTGCCAACGACCCGGCGGCGAAGGGCTGGTACGCGGATTGTCATTTCCTCAATCCGCTGCAACAGTACTTTGCGGTCCGGCTTTTTATCCAGCATCACCACCAAGGTGATAACGGAGCGTAGAACCGGATCGGTTTCCACTCCCCACATGACGGCGTCAAAGACGCCCATACGGCTGTCGATCTTTTGTGACACAGCACACCTCCACTGCGAAGAATAGCCATCAATCTGCCATCCGTCCCGCCGAATCGAAATCGCGGTGGAACCAGTTCGGTAGTGGCTACCGATGCTGGGCCGAGTGAGTCGACCGAGCCCTCGCATGGGTAGAAGGTGACCTCGACTTTTCCTGGAGCGGCAGGTATTGCTAGGTTCAGCCTCATGAGCAACCTGGGCGTCGATGCGGAATCTCGATTCGGACCCGAAAAAGAGTTGCAGGAAGGCACAAGGTGATGTGCGCATGAAGAAGGTTCTTCTGGTCGTAGCCGCCACAGCTGGGGCAGTGGCTGGCTTGGCGCTTGCCCGTCGCCGAGGGGGAGAGTCCTCGGCCGAGGTTTCCCATCGTGCGTCGGAATGGGCAGATGCGGTGGGAGTCGCAGCCCATCGGGCCGCGGGTGGCGTCGGTGAGGTCGCTCAAAACGCTGCGGGGCTGACCGATAAAGCCGCGCAGCGGGTGTCGGACGCCGCCGCAACAGTGGGGGTGGCCGCAGCCGATGCTGCCGACGCAACCCAGAACGTGGCGGAGACCGCAGCAGATTCAGCGGCTGCCACGGCGAGCGAAGCTGCGGAGGTAGCCAGTTCTGCGGCGAACGAGACCGGTAAGAAGATCGAGCCCGGCAGTTAGACCGGCGTGCCGCCACGGCAGCCGTCACTAGGCGGCCACATCCTTTTCTGGGAAATCAGCGTCTAGTTCCCGCAGCGCGGGAACAGCCGTAATCGCGATAGCTGTGCAGATCAAGATAAGTGCGATACCGACGAATACCGGCTGAACTCCCAGTGCCGCAACCGAGGCTCCCGCGACAAGTTCACCTAGCGGTGGCGCTGCGTAGAACAGCGACAGTTGTATGCCATAGATTCGGCCATGTTGTGCTGCGGGAAAGCGCGTCTGCACCAGCGTGTTGACCAACGGCTCCAGCGGCCCCCAGGCCAGTCCGAGCAGAAATCCAGCAAATAAGAAGAGCCATACTGGGGGTAGGAAGGCCATGGGCACGTACGCGAGTGACGCACCACTGATGCACAGCAGCGCCAGTTTCCGGCGAGTGAAATGGGGCGAGATTCTGCCGTAGCCGAAAGCGCCAATCATTGCGCCTGCGGCCATGGCACTGATGACTAGGCCCATACCCCCGGGCTGTTCCAGTGCCTCGAAGTGCACCGGAAGCAATACCGCTTCCGTGGGCATGTAGATCATTAGCAGCAGAGCAACGACCAGGGTGAGCGCCCAGACCGCGCGATCCCGCATCAGGAGTCGCAGCCCGGAGGCTTGCTCCCCCGGGGTAGCGGGCGCTCCGTCGTCACCGGATGGCCCGGTAGCAACCTTGTTGGACACCTTCATGATGCTGATCGCGCCAGCAGCCAGGAGGAAGGCAGCGCAGCCGAACCACATTGCGGGCAAGGCACCGACAGTGGCGATAGCGGCAGCGCCAAGAACTGGTCCGAGCACCCAGCCCGCCATGAAAATACCCTCATGTAGCCCGTTGGCATCAGCCATGCTCATTCCGGATGCCCGAGCAGTGTCTGGGATGAGAGCCTTCCTCGCGGTGTAACCGGCCGGATCGAAAGCTGCACCCAATAGCGTGAGTGCGAAGATCACCCACAGCTCTAGGATTCCGAGTGCAGCTGCGATCGGGAATAGTGCCACCGAGACGGCACTCAGGAGATCGGAGGCCACTGAAACCGTCCGTCGACCGAGTCGATCAACCAGTCGGCCAGCGATCGGGGCAAGGAAGATGCCCGGCAGCCCGGTTAATGCTCCGGCAACACCGGCGGCTAGCGGAGAGTCCGTGCGTTCGAGGATCAGCCAGGGAATAGTCAACATCAAGAGTGCATTGGCGGTGCCCGCCAATAGGTTGGCGGACTGCAGCAGCACCATGGGGGTTCGGGCGCGCACAGGTCGAGCCTAGGCCCTGAATCCGAGTCGGCGCGAGCAGGCAGCGATGTCCGCTATGGTGCCCGATCAGGGAGATGTTCCTGTGCCCACAGCGCCGCTTGAACTCGATCGGCTACCCCGAGTGTCTGAAAGATCTGCGTGAGATGTGTCTTGACCGTCTTCTCACTGATGCCTAGCCTGCGTGCAATTGTGCGATTTGGCAGGCCCTCGGCCACGAGCGCTAACACCTCGGTTTGCTTGTCAGTGAGGCGAGTGGGTGCTGGGGCCGGACGTGTCCTGGCTTCAATCAGCGTTCGTGCTACCCGGGGATCGATGGGAGAGCCGCCGGTCGCTGCCGCGATGATTGCTTGGTGGAGAGTGTCGGGTTCAATGTCTTTCATGAGGTAACCAACCGCCCCGGCGTCAAGACTGGCCAAGATGCCCTCTCGGTCGGCGAAGGTAGTCAGAATTATGACGGCCGAACTCGGTGACTGGTCGCTAACCAGCTGCGTGCCAGCCACGCCATCTGTTCCCGGCATCGCAAGGTCCATCAGCACGACATCAGGCTCTAGTTCAGTTGCGAGTTGCGCGCCAGTTGCGCCATCACTGGCCTCACCAATCACTTCAATATCTGAGTAGGCGTCGAGCAGGAGCCGGAGGCCTTCCACCACGACTCGATGGTCATCGACTAGCACTACCGAAATCACAATTTCTCCATCCAGAAGTCAACCGTAGTGCCTGCCCCGGGTGCGGACCGGATTTCGAGTTGCCCACCGCTAGTTTGTGCCAAGTCAGTGATGATTCGCAGTCCCATATGACCGTCCTCGGCAACCCCTGGATCAAAGCCCCGACCGTCGTCCGTGATCTGAAGACAGATGAGGTCGGCTTGTTGCGCCAGCAATACCGAGACCTGGTCGGCCCCGGAATGTTTGTCGACGTTCGCCAGTGCCTCCCTGGCAATGCGATACACCACCGCCCGGGTGTGCGGGTCCAGATCTGGTAGGTCGGCGACATCGGCTGATACCGCGATCTGGGGTCCCAGGCCATCTAAGTGGTCGTAGATGGCGGCCGACAGTCCGGACATCTCCAAGTTTGGTGGATAGAGATCAACCAGCAGGCTACGTAGTTCACGCACTGCCTCCCGGGAGCGTTGGGAGGCCTGATCAAGCGCAATGGCGTCGCTGGTTGCCCCCTCTTTCACAGCCCGGTGGGATAGGGCGGCCAGGGTGAACGATAGGCCAGCGAGGCTCTGAACCGGGCCATCGTGAAGATCGGCCGCGATCCGGCGACGTTCGGTCTCGGTGGAGTCGAGAGCGTGCTGCAGCAGTGTCTGACGGGATTGTGATTCAGCACTGATACGTCGCGCCATCGCTATACCCAACAGGACCAACATCAGACCCAGCAACGCCACTGACCCCACTAGGATCGGAGCAAAGGAAAGCCATAGCGCACGAGCATCCAGCGTGAGCGTGTCCTGCAGTTGACTGATCTGGAACAAGTACTCCGCGCCGTCAGTACCAGCCACCGGCAGTGATACCTGCACGAGTTCCTGTGAGGGATCTAGGTAGCGATTTTCTGGTTGGCTAGGATCTACCGGTTCAGCTACCAAGTCGCCGGAAACGTCCTGCGGCAGCGGAAATTGCTCGCCCATAAGCCGGGGATCGTTGGAGTAGATGATCACGCCATCGGAGTTCCACAAGCGCACGTCGACGACGTCAGAGCCCTGCACTGATGAGTCAAGCGAAGCGTCTAGCTCCCTGATGCTGCTCACTTTTCCGGTAGTGAGTTTCGCGTCGAGCAGTGGGGTCACGACCGAGCGAGCCAGCCAGGTGGCAGCCGATTCTGCCTCACGGATTGACTGCTCCCGGGCCGCATTCATGGCAGCCAAGAGGCTCAATCCGAGTAGCAGTGCGATCCCGATTACTGCCGGGATGACGAACCGGAGCACTTCTCGGCGGAGCGAATCGGCGGGGTGCGGTCGACTGGAGTCACTCACCGGCTCTCCCTTGTCCGTTCCCGTAGCGACTAGTGTGGCGGGCTTTGCGGGTTGCCGGCCACCAAGAAGACTATGGGAGTGATCGCCCCGCCCCCACCGGCGGTGCGATCACTCCCATAGTTGCGCCGGGTTGTTAGGCCCGATTTGCCTGGGCCGACTTGGGGCCCTGTCCGTTGGCCTTGAGCTCCTTAACTGTGCTGCGGAACCAACTGCGGAGTTCTTTCCTGGCGCCCTTCACTGTGGAACGAGTTTCAACCACAGTTGCCTTTCGCGCCGCCCGCTCCGGGGCGACTGTGGTCTTGTACGCCTCCTTGGCCGTTGCCTTGTCATCCTCAGTGGCCTCGGAGTCAGTCAGAACCGCCTTGAGTGTTTTGCGATCCTCAGCGACGGCCAGTTTGAAGGTCCCCTGCGCACATCGCACCGATTTGGCGAAGTATCGATTCAAGTCTTTTCGCGCCTGGCGGCCTTCTCGGGCAGCTTCTTTGAAGTTTGCGACTTCAGTCGGTAACTCGGCCAGGATCTCTTGGGTGCGAACATCCGCAGCGGGATGATCCTCACAGTTCACTGGTGCTGCTGAGGCTGTCGGAGCCGCCAGTCCCAGCGACAAGGCGGCGGTGCCTCCTGCAACTACGAGATACTTTTTCATTGTGCGTTCCTCCTGCACTCGTGTGTTACTGGCTACGTCAGTAACTCAGTTGTCCCTGGCATTGCGCGCCAGAAGTTCGGTTCTGGGCCCGGAAGGCGAATAGGTCGGTTCCGGGCCGGTTGGGAGCGGGTCGTAGGATCCGCAACTTTCCGTTTCTTTTCGTTTTCTTGCCGCGCACGCGCTTGATGGCGCGGTCGTTTTGGGTTAGTTGGGCTGCCCAACGTTGCTTCGGCGCGCCTTGTAGTTGGAGACGAATAAGTATTCTCAGACCGCGCGCCTTGCCGGCCAAGGTCCAACTGGTGCCGTCGGGACACGTCCCCGAAGCCGTGATCACATCAGCGCCACCACGAGGTGACCGCGGATCAGGAGTGGCCAGGGCAGGGCTGGCTGGCAGCGCTAGGGCAGCGGCGGTTGCCGCTGTCGCCGCGAGGGTGTGCATCTTTGCCATTGACAAATCTCCGTTTCTTGATCTCATCTTCGGGTGACTAGTTACCCATCTCAATAGGACCTTGGTCCTAGGACCTCACCCGAGCGCGTGACGCACGTGACGATTGCCGCCCAGGTTCAGGTGTAGCGGTGAGTGGAGGCGAGGCGTTAGTTAACTCCAGATGTGAATCACCTCGGCCAATGCGGGGCGGTCTTCAACTGCGATCACGAAGGTGGTGCCGAGATCATTACGGTCCATGATGCGTCCTTTCCAGGGAACGAGGTGCTGTCGCCAACTTCATAACCAGCGATGGCCGGGCTAAACGCCTAATCGCGAGATTTCTCACTGCTAGCTAACGTGGGGGGATGGACTTACCTGAATCCGGCAACAGCAGCGGCGATGCGAACGATATGGAACCGGTCATGCCGCCGGGATCGCAGTACTCAGTTCGACTCCCGATGGCTATGGCCTACGCAGCCACTCAGCATGCCGCCCAGGTGCGTAAGGACCGGCAGCAGACGCCGTATATAGGTCATCCGATGACGGTGTCTGCCCTGGTGCTGGAGCACGGTTGGGGAGACTCACGATTCACCGGTGAGGCCGAGGACCTCGCGATTGCGGCATTGCTGCATGACGTAGCTGAGGACACCGGTGGCGAAGAGAAGATTGCTGAAATTCGTGCCATGTTCGGTACTCGCGTGGCAGATGTCGTGCAGGCGGCGAGTGACAGTCTTGTTGCCGATGCGAGCGATAAGGCGCCGTGGCGGATTCGCAAAGAGGATCACGTCGCTCGGGTCACCGCACTGGCTGCACCTGATGAGTCTGGACAGCCCCGCGATGCTGGTGCCTGTCTGGTCATCGCTTGCGACAAGCTGCATAATCTGACTGCAACTGCGGCGGGTGTGGCCGATGCGGGTGATGGGCACCTCGAACTTTTCTCCGGTGGCGTTGCCGGTACGCGTTGGTACTACGGCGCAATGTATGCGGCGCTGCGGCCAGCGCTGTCGCCGAGGTTGAGTGATGCGATTCGAGTTCAGCTTCCACTTATCGGTGCGCCGGTGGAGTAGCGGGAATGGTCGAGGCGCGGAACGCTTGCGCTAGTCAGCGGCTGTTCCTCGCGTTGTTGCTGCCGGATAGCGCCGCTGCTGACCTGCGGAGCCGGTTGGCACCGCTGCAGCAGCGAACTGAGAGTCAACTGCGGTGGCGTTCCCGACGGCAATGGCATGTCACTGTGGCTTTCCTCGGGCAGCAGCGGATGGATCAGCGCGAACTCATCTGCCGCAGTGCTGCCGGGGCTGCGCAGATGACCACTGTCGGGCCGCTGCGATTGCAGGGATGCGGTCGATTCAACACGGCGCTTTGGGTGGGCGTTGACAATAAGGATTGGCTCGCTGAACTTGTCGATCGACTCAACGCCAGACTGATCGATTCAGTTGACTCGCATAGTTTTCAGGGACATGTGACTGTCGCTCGCAGCCGGCACCGCATGATGCCGGAGGACTTTGTTGCGCAACTGCACGACTATTGCGGTCCCGAATGGGTCCCGGATCGACTGATGTTGATGCGTTCCGTTTCGGGTGCAGCCCCGTACTACCAGCCGTTGCTGAGTTGGCCGGTTCCGCGATAGCAATCGTTTCCGTTACTACAGCGCATCCACCGCACTTGTTGCCTAGAGTCCGGTTATGCCGGTCGAAATTGATCCCACTGGTCGTGGGTTGGAAGTTCGTGATCCATCGGGAAATCCCATCGTCATGGACCCCCCTAGTCCGCTCGTACAGATCACTAGTCCAGGAGGCGCTCGGGCCACTTTCTATCCCGAGGTCGGCTTCAACTTGGTGGAGTGGTGGGTACCGCAAGGCGACAAACTGGTTCCGATCGTCCATGCCGAGCCAGATGTGCTCTCCGGAGGTAGTGGCACTCGCAGTGGTATCCCGATTCTGTTCCCCTTCCCCAATCGGATTGCGGGAGCAGCGTACGAATTTGAAGGACGGGAGTATCACCTGCAACCAGCCCACGAGGGGGATCCGAATGCGATTCACGGCTTCTGCGCCAAAGCGCCGTGGCGTGACTACACGGCGGTTGATGACAACAGCGTGGCAGCCACTTTCAGAATCAGTCGGGATGCACCCGATCGTGCGGCGGAGTGGCCAGGAGACTTGGAACTCCGAATCACGTTCACCTTGACAGATCGCGCCCTTCGTATCGCGGCCCTGGTGAGCAATGTCGGGGAGACGGCTGCCCCCTTTGGCCTGGGGTATCACCCCTACTTCACTTCGCTGGGAAATAATTCCGTTAACGAACTCCTCGTGGAATGTCGGGCAGACCGGTATTGGGTCTTGCAGGACTCCATTCCCACCGGTGAAACCCGCCCAGTTTCGGGGGACACCGATCTGCGCAGCGAGACCGTCCTTGGTGCTCGCGTTCTCGATGATGTACTCACTGGGCTTCGGCACTTCGTGCCCGATGCCGACGGTCTGAAACGACGAGCAATCATGACTGGTTCGGCCGCGCAGTTGTCGATTCGGTGCGATGAGAATTTTCGGGAGCTGGTTGTCTTTACACCAGCCAATCGGCAATCCTTTGCGATCGAGCCTTACACCTGTCCGACAGATGCGGTGCATCTTGCTGCGACGAGCAAAGATGTCGGTTGGCGAGTTCTACAGCCGGGCGACAGCTGGCGAGGCATCGTGGAACTTGACGCCTACCCTCGCTAGGGCTGCGGGCTAACTACGAGCCCGTGCGTCACGGACCAGGCACCGGACTCAGTGTCACTTCGCTACTTCAAGATGCTGCTGCACTCGGCCCCTGTTCGCCGCAGGATTTGAGCGACCTCAGTCAGGGTTTCAGTGGTGAAGTTCTCGTAGATTTCAATCAGACCTTGGTAGGCGATAACGGCACACTGCGAGGCGAGATCGGCGCGAGCGTCGGCGGCCTTGAGTTTTTGAGCATCACTGGCCGCACGTTTGTCGGCCTTTTCCTGGAGTTCCTCATACTCTTTGCGGTCCTGGGTGATCTCTTGGGCCTGCTGGTTGAGGTCCTTTTCGGTGCCCTTTAGCTGACTCTTGAGTGCCTTCAACTCTTCCTGCAATTTGGCAATTTGTTGGGCGTCGGTCGCCAACACGCCACCTGCAGCGACCTGCAGCGCTTCGACCTGTTGTTGGAGGGTGGTGATCTCGTTCTGGGTCTCTTCCACCAACGACTGATAGCGGTTGTTCAGTGTTACTGCGAAGATCACCAGAATTACTGTCAGCACAGATAGGGCAACGGTGGCGATCTTGAAGCCGGTCAGCTGATTGCGATTGGACTCGGCAGCCTCGTCCAGTTTTTGCTCCAGCTCGGGATCATAAGACGTGGCAGCGCTCGGCAGCGGTGGGCTATGTGGTGGCGGCAAATCTGGCGGATTAGTAGTCGTGGGGTTGGCGCCGAGAGCCACGGTGGGTGGCATGGCGATCGTGGGCGGCACCTCAGCGGGTGGACTACTCGGTGACGGTGGTGCAGGTAGGTCGGTAGGTGGCTGCTCGGAGGGAACGGGTGTACCAGTTGGCGGACCATCAGGGGGAGGTGGAGCAGGAGATCCAGCCGGCGGGCCGGCAGGCGGGGGTGCTGCTGGCAGATCGGCGGGTAGTTGCTGCGGTGCCGGTGATCCCGTGGGTGGCCCAGACGGTGGTGGCAGATCCTCCGGAGCTGAATCCCCGTCGCTTGGCGGTGGTGGCATGGACATGTGGCCTCCCGTTTGAAGTCCGGTATTGAGCCTAGCGACCAGCGAGCGAAAATCGTGGAGCCGCTGCCGGGAATTCTGTGCCCACGTGGTCAGGTGTCGGAGTTGTCGGCAGAATCAGGGTTGCACGATTGATTGAAGGAGAGCGAGTGGTGAGAAGCGTAGGACGGGATTCCCAGTGGAGTCTGGGATCGACCGGATCGTTGTTGTCGATTGGATCCACTGGATCGATGTTAAGCATCGGCTCGGTAGGTTCCGTTGGTTCGCTTTGTTCCATTGGCTCCGCACTCTCGGTCGGATCAATGCTGTCCTCCTGCTCGATCGGCTCGACAATGTCGCATGCGAGCAGTGGCGCTGTGATGGATTCGAGCACACACCAAGGAGCCCTGCCGACGTGGCGGACCGCAACTGTTGTCGCTGTCGCCTGTCTGGCGGGAGTTGCTACGGCGGTAGCGTTCAGCCGGGACTAGCGGGGGTCGGTGGCCGGCGTCGGACTGGTAATCTAAAAGTCACCCTGGCCCCCGTAGCTCAGGGGATAGAGCGGTGGCCTCCGGAGCCATGCGCGCAGGTTCGAATCCTGCCGGGGGCGCATTTTTCGGTAAAGATCACCTCTAAGTAGCGGCGGCAGCCCGCACTGCTTACTGCGTCACCAGTCTGACTGGCTCAATGGGGCGGCGACGGTACTAGGCTGAGAACGTGATGGATTGGCAGATTCGAACGGTCGAACCCAACGATGTGGCTGAGGTAATGGCCATGATTCACGAACTCGCGATCTATGAACGTGAGCCGGATGCCGTGAAAACTACTGCCGCGGATCTTCATCGAGACTTGTTCGTGGGTGATGCCACACCTCACGGCTCTCCCGCCATCTATTGCGACGTCGCGGTCTCATCGGATCAGCCCGATCAACTGCTGGGCATGGCGCTGTGGTTTCTATCTTTTTCCACATGGGAAGGAACCCACGGTATCTATCTCGAAGACCTGTACGTGCGGCCTGCCGCACGCGGTGAAGGAATCGGTAAGGCGCTGATCGCCGGACTGGCTCGACGGTGTGTCGCCGCAGGCTATGCCCGACTGGAGTGGTCGGTACTCGACTGGAATGCGTCCGCCATCGGCTTTTATCGCGCCATCGGTGCAGTGGGTATGGACGAGTGGACTGTGCAGCGCCTGACCGGACCTGCACTCGCCACGCTCGGTGGCAGCGATCGATGATCGTAGGCACGCTGATCAGCGTCAGTCCTTGCAGCGACTCTGATCCAGTATGGCCATGACCGTTCTAACGCTTCAGCAAGCCAGAGCCGCATTGGCGCAGTCTCCGCAGATTGCGGCTCGACGTTTGTTGGGTGCTCAACTGCACGGCACTGATGGGGTGATTGTGCGGATTGTTGAGGTCGAAGCCTACGGGAGTGTCGGTGAGGACCCGGCCTCGCATGCTTACCGCGGCCCGACTCCCCGCAATGAGGCTATGTTTGGACCGGTGGGCTCGCTGTATGCCTATCGGTCCTATGGAATTCACGTGTGTCTGAATGTGGTCGCCCACGAGGCGGGAGCGGCGGGCGGTGTGCTGCTGCGAGCCGGACAGGTCATGGCAAACCGGGAAGAAGCTAGACGTAGTCGGCCGCACCTCGCGGCCAAGCAACTGGCTAGTGGCCCGGGCCGACTAGGAGAAGCCGTTGGCTATTCGGTGGCTGACGCTGGCATGGACTTGCTGACTAACGGATTGCTGCAATTACCGGCTGCACCGGTAGCAGAGGTTACCTTGGGGCCTCGCGTGGGAATCAGCAAGGCAGTAGACCAGCCGTGGCGGTTTTGGATAACTGGCGCCGAGGAGGTCACTCGGTATCGCGCTGGAAAAAAACTCTCATAAGGCCCCGGGTCGGTATCGCCCGGGATGTGACTATCGATTGGGGCAGTGAATAGTTATCCGAATGGCTCTGCTCCGCTGTGCGACTGCGAATCGGCTGGCTGCGGAGTAGCGTCGAAGTCGTATGGACCGCCTGGCAGATTCATCGCTCAGCGCCGCGATCTTCACCGACACGGCGCTTGACCCGTTGCCCGAGCGCGCGACTGTAGTCGTTGTGGGCGGTGGGATTATCGGCTCCAGCATTGCCTACCATCTCGCAGCGACAGGGAGCTCCGACGTTCTCCTGCTAGAGCAAGGGGTACTGACCAATGGCACCACCTGGCATGCCGCTGGACTAGTGGCTGGGGCGCGGGCGACAACCGCCCTCACCGAAATCAGTCACTACGGTCGTTCCTTCTACCAGGGTCTGGCTGAGCGATCAGGGATCGACGTTTCCCTTACTACCTGCGGCTCCTTGAGTGTTGCCCGACAGCCTGACCGGGTACCTGAGTTGGAGTACGGCTGTGATGTTGCGAACGCCGCTGGAGTAGCGGCGGAGTTGGTTGAGCTTGATGAAATTCAACGACTGTGGCCGCTTGCTGCCACTGCCGGGCTGCTGGCGGGGCTGTACTTCCCGGGAGATGGCTACGTCAACCCGGGCCATGCCAGCATCGCATTGGCGAAGTGCGCAGCCGAGTTGGGTGTAGTGGTACGGGAAAGAGTTGCCGTTACCGAAATCAAAACATCGGCAGGTCGTGTTACTGGAGTGGCCACCTCTCGCGGTGACGTTGCGGCTGACACGGTGGTTTTGGCCTGCGGCCTGTGGACTCGGGATCTGGCGGCAGGAGTCGGGGTCCCGGTGCCGTTGTATGCCGCCGAACACGTGCACGTTCGGTCAGGCCCGTTGCAGCCCGATCTGAAAGGGCTACCAGTCCTGCGGGACATGGACAACAGTTATTACATCCGCTCGGAAGCCGATCGATTATTGGTGGGGGCCTTCGAACCACTTGGACTGCCGCGACCGGTAGCGGAGATTCCCAGCGACGGCTTCGCGCAGTTCCCGCCCAACTGGGAACACTTCGCGCCGATCCGTGTCCAAGCAGAACGAGCGGTACCGGCGCTACTGGGCACTGACTACGACCGATTCATCAACGCGCCGGAGAGTTTCACACCGGACACAAACTTTTTGATGGGTGAAACCGCTGAAGTTGCCGGACTGTTCGTAGCAGCCGGGATGAACTCGCAGGGCATCATCTATGCACCCGGCGTCGGCAAAGAACTGGCAGCCTGGATCCACGGTGGTGCGCCACAGTTCGATTCCGCAGCGGTGGACGTGCAGCGGTTTTCACCGCAACAAAGCAACCGGCGCTACCTGCACGAACGGACTCGGGAAAGTTTGGGCCGGCTTTATGCCATGCACTGGCCGAACTACCAGTCGGTGACCGCGCGCAATCTTCGCCGGACACCACTGCATCACCGACTCGCCGACTTAGGTGCGGTCTTCGGTGAACTCAATGGGCAAGAGCGAGCGAATTGGTACGGCGATATCGCGCTGGCCGAGGCCTATAGTTTCGAGCGACCCGGCTGGTTTGACTACGTCGCGACGGAGCATCACGCGGCTCGTTCAGGAGTCGGCCTGCTTGACCTCAGTCCGTTCGCCAAGTACGAAGTGGCAGGACCAGATGCACTGGTTGCCTGTCAGCGGGCAACAACTGCGGATATCGACCTTCCGATTGGCCGCGGTGCCTACACGCTGTTTCTGAACCAAGCTGGCGGGATCGAACTTGATGGCACGGTGACCCGCCTAGGTGAAGAGCGCTTCCTAGTGATTGCGCCATCGTTCAGCCGGCACAAATCACTGTGGCTATTGCGCCGCCGCGCACAGGGACTGGCGGCTTCGGTTTTCGATGCCACCTCATCTTTGGCGACAATCGCAGTCGTTGGCCCCCGCAGCCGAGAACTGCTGTCGTTGGTGTCACCGAACGACTGGTCCGATGACGTCCAGCCCTACTACAGCGGTCGACAGGTGGAAGTCGGCGACGGTTATGGCTTCGCATTACGAGTCAGTTTCACCGGTGAACTCGGCTACGAGATCTATCTTGATTCCGATATTGCGGTCAACGTACTCGATGCGATGTGGCGGGCGGGTCAGTCATTAGACGCACGGATGGTCGGGTACTTCGCACTGGATTCACTGCGATTGGAAAAGGGCTATCGCCACCTAGGCCACGACATCGGGCCGCCGGATGATCCCTACACCGCGGGGCTCGGCTTCACTGTCTCGCTCGGCAAGGACGTCAGTTTCGTCGGGGAGGAAGCGGTTGCTGCCATCGATCGCACGACCCTGTCGCAGCGCACCGCGTACGTCGCCCTGACAGATTCCGATCCGATGCTGTTTCACGATGAGGTCGTCACCCATGACGGTCGACCGGTCGGTCGGATCACCAGTGGTGGATATGGTCATACGCTCGGCCGGGCGGTAGGCATCGCTCGCATCGAGCGAGGACTGGATCTTGCTGGTGACTTCGCGGTGGTGAGTAGAGGGCGACTGCTTTCCGCTGAAGTGTCAGCGAAACCCTTTTACGATCCCGGTAACGAGCGGGTTCACAGTTAGGCGTTAGGTGATCCGTGGAAAGGATGGGGTGAGATGACCGCGCACGATGTGGTCGTTGTCGGTGCCGGGTTGGCTGGCCTGAGCGCTGCTCGCGATCTGATGAATGGCGGTGTAGATGTCGTTGTCGTCGAGGCGCGCGCTCGAGCGGGTGGGCGAGTTGAACAGACCAGTACTGCTGATGGTCGGCTGGTTCAACTGGGTGGTGAGGTAATTGGTGACTTCCACACTGCCTATCGGGAGTTAGTGGCGGAGTTAGGTCTGACCATTGTTCCAAGTTTCACCGATATTCCCGGCGTGGATACCTGGCTCACCAAGGAGGGGGTAACTCTCGGCGACGACATGCCGTGGCTCTCCGATGACGATCGTCGCTGCTACCAGCGGGTGGAGGCGGACTTCGCCGCCCTCACGCAAACTGTTGATCCCGATGACCCGTGGAGCCATCCAGATGCGATCGCGCTGGATCGGATCTCGGTCGGTGACTGGCTGCGTTCCCAGGGTGCCACCACCAATGTCGTTCGGGCGCTGGAACTGCGATCACTCGGATTAGCGGAGGATTCAGTTGAACGACGCTCGTTACTCGCCGATCTGCGTAAGGAAGCAGTGGCCGGTGCTACCGGGTTCTACAACTACGACGCTTGGGAGAAGGCCAAAGTGGCCGAAGGGTCAGCCACAGTGGCGCTGCGGATGGCCGCAGAATTGGACTATCGGATCCGGTACTCCAGTCAAGTTGTCACGATTGATGTGTCCGCGGCTGGCGTGACGGTCATGCTGGCAACTGGTGAAATCCTGACGGGTACCGACGTTGTCTGCGCGCTACCTGCTGGACCAGTGCGGGATATCCAGATCAGTGGCGTAAGTAGCGAGCGGTTGGACGCACTACGTCGTCACCAGCACGCATCGGCAGCCAAGTACGTACCGGTCTATCCCGACTCTTTTTGGGAACGCAACGGTCAGAACGGCACCGGCTACTTCGAAGACACCTTGTTGGGCGGGACATGGGTTCAGAATGACGGCATCTTGTCTGCCCTCGTCCCGGTCAATCGATTGGGCCCGTACTTCGCCGCTCCCCGGCACCTACGCGAGGGAATGCTGCGTGATGAGTTGGCGCGGGCTTACGGGGCGGAGGCACTCGCAGTATCGGAGGTCTTTATCCGGGACTGGGCCGTTGATCCATGGACGCAGGGATATATCACTGCCTGGCAGCCCGGTGAACTCACCGCGATCGGACCGCAGCACGGTACTCATGAGCCACCATTTTGGGTGGTGGGTTCCGACCAATGGGTCTGTGGCTACATGGAAGGTGCGGTGCGGACCGGCCGCGCGGCAGCCCGGGAGATGTTGGCTCGTGGCTAGCGGCTGTCGTAACGGCTGGCCCGGCGCGAGTGGGTAGTACGACCAGCGATCGCTCCAGTATCACGATCCACGCAACAATCTTCGATAGCCTCCTGCGCAAGGTGGGGAGAGTTCATGAGTGAGACGGCAGTCCAGGTGCGAGCGGTAACACCAGGTGAGATTCCCGCGGTCATCGACATCGTCGAACCGGTGGTGCAGGCCGGAGAAACCTATGCGGTGTCGCCGTCGCTGACCAGATCTGAAATCGAGCAATGGTGGTGCGCCCCAGCGCATGAGGTGCGGGTCGCGGTTGTCGGCGACCAGGTTGTGGGGAGTTACTACCTGCGGGCAAATCAGCAAGGACCCGGCAGCCATGTCGCCAACTGCGGCTACATCACTTCCGCCACATATGAAGGTCAAGGCATTGCCCGGCAGATGTGCCGCGATTCGCTAGCGGTGGCCCGGGAGCGTGGTTTCTTGGCGATGCAATACAACTTGGTGGCGATGAGCAACCTGCGTGCGGTGAAGCTCTGGCAAGATATGGGCTTCGCTGAAGTTGGCCGGATTCCGCAAGCATTTCGATTGCCGGCAGGGGAACGGGTGGATGCGCTGGTGTTATTCCGCAGCCTGAAGTAGCTCAGCCATCTTGTCGCGGACCAACTCAATTGCTCGCATCGGCCGCAGCATGACCTTGAAGTCTGTGATTCGGTTTGCTCGATCCCAACTGATCATGTCCACGCCGTTGACATGCACACCGTCCACCTCAGCGACAAACTCCAGCACCGCATCGGAATCACCCACTACTTCACGCACGTAGCGAAAAGTGTCGTTACCCAAAACGTGCATGGCGCCGGTCAGATAGAGTGTGACGAGGTCGCGGCCCTCTTGCGGCCGATGGACTATCGGAGAGTGAAAGGTGGCGTCTTCGGTCAGCAGATCTGCCAACAACAATGGGTCGCGGGCCGCAACCACTCGGTGCCAATGGGCTAACGCGTCCGGTTCTGCGATCTCTTCAGTCACAACGTCAGCCTAGGGTCAATCAGGGCCCAGCGGGTAGTCGTAACTGCACTCACCTGGGACAGTGACTGACCCGAACGTCGAGAGTGGAAACGGTCCTTGTTTCAATAGAGGGGCTATGAGTGCTTCCCCAACTTCTCCTGTCCAGTCCGCTGTGCCTGATCAATCGCCAAGGTTCGCGCGGGTTCCCACCGGCAACTACACCACCATCGTGGTGGTGTTCGTGTCGCTGCTGCTGATCTCCAATATCGGTGCGGTGAAATTGATCGAGTTCGGTCCGTTCTCGATTGGGTCCTGGGAGTTTCCGATCATCACTGATGGCGGTGCCTTCCTGTTCCCGTTGGTGTACATCGTGGGTGACGTGCTGGCGGAGGTCTACGGCTTCAAGGCAGCACGCAAGGCCATCTTCCTGGGTTTCCTCATGGGCGCGCTGGCTGCGCTCACTTTCTTCCTGGTGCAGATCTCTCCGCCCGCAACCGATTGGCCCAATCAAGAAGCGTTTGAGGCCGTGCTCGGCTTCGTTCCGCGGATTGTGCTCGCCAGCTTGTGCGCCTACCTGGTGGGACAGCTAATCAACGCCTACGTCTTGGTATGGATCAAGAAACGTACCAATGAGCGCTATTTGTGGGTACGGCTTTTGGGCTCCACTGCTGTGGGGCAACTCGCTGACACTGTGGTGTTCTGC
The DNA here is from genome assembly GCA_022599915.1 of Actinomycetes bacterium. Taxonomy (NCBI): domain Bacteria; kingdom Bacillati; phylum Actinomycetota; class Actinomycetes; species Actinomycetes bacterium. The sequence goes on along the minus strand of JAHZLH010000052.1, from coordinate 72,140 downwards.
ACGATCGCGTTCTACGGCATCATCACTGGGGCAGAGTTCCTCAACTACGTTGTCATCGGCTACTTGTACAAGACGGCAGTGGAAGCCATTCTGTTGCCGGTCACCTACCAGGTGGTCCGGATCGTCAAGCGCGGTGAACCAAGTTACGCCGAATCGGAGCAGCCGAATCAGGTGGCCGCTGACCGGTCGTAATACCGACCGAGAAACTCATTGCGGAATTCATAGAAACTTCCGTCCGCGATGCTGGCTCGGATGGAGTCCACCAACTTCACGACGTAGTGCACATTGTGGATCGTGGCTAGCGTCGAGGCCAGCATCTCCTTGGCCTTGAACAGGTGGTGCAGGTAGGCCTTGCTGAAGTTCTTGCAGGTGTAACACTCGCAGCCTTCTTGCACTGGGCCAAAGTCCCAGCGATTCGGTGAGCTGGTGATATTGAATCGGCCGGTGTCAGCAAACAGCGAGGCGTTGCGGGCCACCCGGGACGGAGTGACGCAGTCGAAAGTATCGGCGCCATTTTCGATGGCGGTGAACAAATCGTCCGGTTCGCCGATCCCCAGCAAGTGGCGCGGTTGACTCTCCGACAACTCACTGGTCACCCAGCCAACAATTTGACCTAGTTGTTCCTTCGCTAGCGCGCCACCGATGCCGTAGCCGTCGAAGCCCAACTGCCCTAGATCGCGAGCCGCCTCGCGACGCAGATCCTCGTACTGCGCTCCCTGGATGACACCGAAGAGGGCTTGATAGGGCCGGTGGCTACGTTCCTCGGTAAGCCGCCGGTGCTCAACAACGCAGCGTCGCGCCCAAGCCGCCGTGCGCTGTAACGATCGCTCCTGATATTCCCGAGTGTTCATCAGAGTGGTGCACTCGTCGAAAGCGAAAATGATGTCCGCCCCGATTTGGTGTTGCACCTGCATCGAGACCTCGGGAGTGAAACGGTGCATGGAGCCGTCCAGATGAGACTTGAACGTGACTCCGTCGTCATCAACGTGAGCCAACCGATCCTTGCCCTCGGCGATGACGTCGTCATTGGCAACTGAAGTGACATCCATAGCCAATACTTTCTTGAATCCCACCCCCAGCGACATCACCTGGAAGCCACCGCTGTCGGTAACCGTTGGCCCGTCCCAACCCATGAAGACGCCCAATCCACCGGCTTGATCGATCAAGTCTGGACCGGGCTGCAGATAGAGGTGGTAGGCGTTGGCGAGTACCGCTTGCGCCCCGGTGTCGGTGAGTTGCTGTGGCGTGGCCGCCTTGAGGCTGGCTTTGGTGCCCACCGGAATGAATGCAGGTGTTTGAATATCGCCGTGGGGGGTGGTGATCAAGCCCGCGCGCCCCAACGTCGGACCGCCCTTGGTGCTGGTTAGCCGGTCGGAAACCGTGAACTCGAACATGCCCTCATCATGGCAGCGAGATGCTCGGTGATCGTGGCGCGGGGGACTACCAGCCCTCAGTGCCGGGCGCTCCCTTATAGGGTCCGGCGATCTTTGACGTGGGCCAGTCACCGTAGAAGCTGCCCGCCAACGGAGTGACAGTTTCCCCATCCACCTCGCAGCGGGTCACCCGTTGCGGATAGAAGGAGATCATCCCGGCCAGTGATTCATAGCCGGGAGATGGATCCGGGTACCACCAGCAGGCATCGCGGGCCTGCTGAGTGCCGCTATCCACGTCGCCATAATGAGCCTGCCCTTTGAACTCGCACCAACTGCGGCGAGGATTCGCGGCGATAAGGTCCATGCGGACATCATCGCGCGGCAGGTAGTAAGCCGGCGCGTGCGCAGTTTCCAAGATTCGTTTGGCCGCGCGAGTTTCGGCGACCAGCACGTCATCCAGCCAGACCCGCACCAGCTCGTCACTGGAAATCAGAGCAGGCGGGCGGGGGTAGTCCCACACTGACTCCTGCCCCGGCTTGGGGGGTTGCGGTTTGGGTCTGCGCACACCCTTAGTGTCCGGCACTTCAGCCGTACTGCAACTCGTCTGGCTCTACCGCCAGCGGCAAGATCCGCAGTAGCCAGGGGCTAGCCCATCCGTGCCCTGGCGACCGTCGCGCTACTTCAACTTCGCTTGATCGATGTCCCGTTGAATCGGGGCCTCGCTGAAGGATGCCAGCGCCTCATTGATGTCCTCATCGATATCGAATTCGTCCGCATGGCGCTTCTCCCACCACAACCAGAGCGCCAAGCCCAGCAGAGTGATCCCGCCAGCAACTGCGGTCAGCACGACTCGAGTGGATCCCACAGCACTGCCGTAGATCGGAGTCATGACCAGCACCACAGCGGCGGAGACGAGGGTCTGATTGAGCCAGTTGGGTTCGCGAACGACAAAAGCAGCCACCAACAATATTGATGCGATCATTAGGCCTAGGCCGTCGGGCGATCCGGCCGCAATGGCCAGACCAGCGAGGACAACACCCACCACCGTGCCCAACAGTCGATGCCCTACGCGTTGGGCGAGTTGTGCCCCAGGTTTGGGAACGGCCAAGATGAAGACGGTCATGGGCAGCCAGTAGCTTTGCGGATTGTCCAATAGCGACATGAGCAGTACCGCCACTGCGGTGGTGCCGCCAACCAGTAGGGCGAAAATCCCGGAGCGGCGTTCGTCGAGAATGGGCGGGGCCATACGTTCCGGTGCGCCCAGTTTCCGGGCCAGCAGCATGCCGTTGATCGCGCCGAGGACGATCGCAATGATGTAGGCAGTGGAGTTGAAATCGTCCACGCCCGGTCGTGCTACGCAGAAGACCACTGCGACGATTGCTAGCGGCATGTGGAGGCCACGACGGGCCTCCCAGCCCACGGCGAGTCCCAGCAGGATACAGACTGCTGCCCACCAGGCAGAACCGTAGAGGCTGTAGCCAGCGAAAGCGGCCAAGGCTAGCGCCGGCAAGAACTTCAGCATATTTTGCTGTCCTGCGGCACTGGTGATGAGCAGGCCGGCCAGACTACCGATAGCTGCGCCCGCGGCCGCCGATACCGATTCACCCCCCAGCCAATACCCCAGGAGGGCGGGAACAGTAAGCAGTAGTAAGACGATGACAATGGCACCAACGAACTTCTTGGCGAAACTCGGTTTCCTCTCCTGCCCAGTGCTATCGCTGGTGGCGTCCGCGGCAGTCACGTTGCGATCCCTTTCTGTTCAACTACTACTCACGCTGGTGGGAGCGATCCGAGTATCAGCCACCTGCTAAGAGGTGGCTGTCACGGATCTAACAATCATCAGCGCGACTGAGCAATCGCCACCTTATCCGTTGGGCGCGGCGCACGCGGGTGGTGAGACCACACTTTCCCCATTGCCCAGGCCGCAGCCAAGGAGATGTTGGTGCGGCGGGGCACCTCAGCGCAGCAGGTTCCAGTCCGACCAGACCAAATTGTGGTCCGACCCGCGATACTCCGGATCGAATTCCCCGTTGGCGAGTACACGTAGCGACACCCCGTACTTGATCGGCCGCATTCGTTCGGCGGCAAAGATGTAGTCGATCCGAGGCGGATCCTTATACGTGGTGGGTTTCTTGGGCCACGATCCATTGCTGAAGAAGTTGCCAGTGGAATATTGCGCATTCTTCTTGTCGGCTGCGGTGAATCCGTCGGCGAAGCCATCGTTAGCCAGAATGCGCTGTGGGCCTGCCGGGTAGCGCGCCTGGTAGGAGTTCAAGTCACCGGCGAAGATCAGCGGCAAATTTTCGTACCCCCACTCAGCGGCACGTGCCTTCATCCAGTCAGCAATCACCCTGGTCGATGTCTGCCGTGCTTCTTCCGCGCGTGTACTTATCTCGGAAGTTAGGTGAACCGATACCGCGAGGAAGGGCTTCTGGGTAGGCAGATGCTTGAGCAGCGCCCAACTGAAGCCGCGATTCCCGATGTCCTCCCAGCTGACGGGGCCAGTGAGCGACATCGGTGAAATCATGCCGTAGCCCGGTTGGCCATCGGGAAGATCGAGTGGCGTGGCGCGGCTGCGACGAAAGAGGATGCCGGTGCTGTTCAGACAGTTCTCACCGCAGTCGCCGACCTCCGGTAGCAGGGTGTAGCCACTGGAGTTCATGGCCGTCGCGACGTCAATGCGTTGACTGCCGAAGTCCGTTGCCTCTTGCACGGCGAGGACATCAGCCTTCGCTGACTTCATCGTAAGGAAGACAGCATCCCGACGCTCGAACCAAGCAAGTGGTGAGTTGGGGCAGGTGTACTTGCAGATGTTGTACGTCGCCACTTTGAGTCGCTGTTTCTTGCTGGGCTTCGGAGCCCGGTCGCAGATACCGACGGTCTTCTTATCCAGTTTGCGGTACTTCTTGTCCTTGCCGTGCTTCTTGTAGCCATCGTCGGCGTCGTAGGCCGCACTAGCCATCCCCTTCTTGAGCAGTCGCTTTCCCAAATCCTTGCCGGATGGATTAGCGACAAAGCGAAGCTTGACGCCATTTCTTTTGCGTTGCCCTTTGGGTGGTTTGCTGGTGGTGAACCCATTTGCAATGAAGCGGTCCGTGAACTGCTTGGCCTCGGAGTAGCCGCACTCTCCCTGGGTTGGCGCGATGACGCCAGGAAGTCGGATCTTATTTACGTTACCCAACTCAATGGTGTAGCCGTTGATCGCCGTGCCAGATTTTGGCGACGAGCCGGCAGTGGCCGGTGCCGCGACAGTAGTCAGTGCAAGGCCGATTGCCAGAGCGATGCCGATTCCAGTCTTGCGAAGCACGCGAACCCCTTGTTATTCCCCAGGTGCTGTCGGTCAGTGATCGAGGTCTGGACTCATTGTGTTCCGGACCCGCTCCTGCCACCATACGTGCCCGAATAGGAGTTTCCCACCCATGGCAGCGGTTTGGCGCTAGATTTGCGCCGCCGCAGGGCGGACTTTGTTGGTAGCTCTTACCTGGGTCCGCTGTCTGCCCAGCTGCCCCGGCTGGCGACCCGGACATGCGACGGCGGGGCCCACCCGAAGGCCGACCCCGCCACTGGTCGCTAGGTCAGCAGTCGTCGCTGCGGATGGTGCCGTCCGGCATCGTCGTATTGCAGAGTCTTGTGCCGGACAGGTCCGCGTTGGTCAGGTTCGCGCCGGTCAGGTTCGCGCGGGTCAGGTTAGCGCCGGACAGGCGCGCGCGGGTCAGGGTCGCGTCGAGCAGGGTCGCGTCGAGCAGGGTCGCGCCGATCAGGTCCGCGTTGGTCAGGTTCGCATCGTACAGGCGCGCGCGGGTCAGGGTCGCGTACCGCAGATTCGCGTTGGTCAGGGTCGCGAGGGCTAGGTCCGAGCGGAACAGGTTCGCGCCTTTGAGGTTCGCGTCGGTGAGGTTCGCGTACCGCAGGTCCGCGTTGGTCAGATCCGCGTTGCCCAGTTTCGCGCCGGTCAGTTTCGCGCCGGTCAGTTTCGCGCGGTCCAGGGTCGCGCCGGTCAGGTTCGCGTTGCCCAGTTTCGCGCGGTCCAGGGTCGCGCCGGTAAACTCTCTACAGCAGCTGCGATGAGGCCCTTGCATAACGGCGAACAAGCGCTTAGCCAGGCGAAAAATTCCACAATGGCCCCGTTAGCTCAGTCGGATAGAGCGACCGCCTCCTAAGCGGTAGGCCGCAGGTTCGATTCCTGCACGGGGCGCAGTCTCCGCCTCACCGTTACCGCACGCAGGAGTGCTCATTCTCCCTATCTATCGGCGTCCCTGGTGTTCCAGGTGCTACCTATCGTTATAAGAAATTTGGCGGCGTCTAGCGGTTTGCGTTCCGTCCACAATTCGCGACTGGGCGACTGTGGTGAAGTCATGAGCAACCGCCATCAACAGAAGCCGCGGTGACTTCTGGCGGAGGGTAGTGACACTGATTGGAATGGTCGTGTTCACCCGACCAGATCCTCAGATGGACGCCAGCCTAAACCAGGCAAGCGGAGACGTAAACATTGTTTACACGGCGACAAGGACAGGGAGTGGGCCTGAGGATCGTGACTTTCCCCTTTGTTCAGCCTCATGCAGTTTCGGTCGTGTGCTGAGGCCCACTCACCACCACACTGCCCTCACCGACAATTAAAGGGAGGAGCATCGCTGCTCATGAATAGGTACCCCGAAACGTGTAGGGGCCGGCACTTTTCCCGGCGTTGTTCCGCAAGGGCCCCTGAGAGGGCTCCGAGTTGCCCTTTGACGGCCCTGTTCCTTCCCCGGCCAGCCGAAATCCGCCGTTGGATTCGGGCCCACCACGACTCAAGTTCAGTTCACCGCCGCCCAGCACCAACGTCCTACCCAGCCCGGCGCCGTATCGGGCGTCGAAGTCGATCTGCCGTGCGATCGGGGTCCCGGTGTGTCCTTCGTTAACGCTCTCACTTCCTGCACACCCGTCCTTCACCCCCGACCGGAGCGAACGGTCCGGGGGACCGGCTAGGTCGATTCCTGCGTCTCATCGGCAGCCGAGCCGGCAACCGCTCCTGCCACCGATGGCGGGGAGTAGTCCCGCAACGGCCCGCCCAGAGCAACGACCGCATAGATCAGCCAGAAGATCATACCGACGTGCAACACATCGTTCTCGGAGAAGTAGAAGCCGGTACCGGTGGCCCACAGAGTCTGGGTGAGCCCGGACGCGAAGTAGGCGAAGTAGGCCACCTGTACTACCACGAGCAGCAACGCAGCCCAGATGATCCGGGCGTACAACGGGTCGCGTGATTGCCGATATCGCACTATCGCAATGACAAGGACCGCGATGATGCCCGGCACCGCGAAGAGTATGAGCAGCTCGAACGAGAGTAAGAACTTGCTCGGCAGCAGGACACCCAGCGCCGCCACCACCAGGTACGCCACCGCATTGAGCACCGAGTAGCCGATGAACCAGGTCCGCGCCGGAGCCCGGGTGCCCGCATAGGCGATCGCAATGAGCATGCAGCTCACACTGACCGCCTGAGAAACGCTGAAACCGACCTCGAATCCGTTCGTGAACAGGCACTCCTGCCTGCCTGCGCACTTGAGCTGGAAGCCGAAGGCCTGGAAGCTCACCCCAGCCGAAGCGGCGCCCAGACCGCCAATGATCAACGCGATACCGAACCAGGACCGGGACCGCTGCCCCGCCCGGGTCACCAGGAAGTAGATTCCCGCCACAATCCAGAGCAGGGCGAGGAAGAAGACCAGGAAACTACCCAGCGGCTGGTTGACCACTACGTCGCCGACTTGCACACATGGCTGCTGCTCGCACCACTCCTGCGGCGTGATGGCTGGATCGTAGGTGAGCTCATCGAGCGCGCCGCACCCGGCCAGCAGGATACTGGCGAGCCCCAGCAGAGCGATCAGCCGGGAACGCGAGGCAGCCATAGCAGAAGCCTTCCAATGACGACGCCCGGTGTCATCTCCTGCACGTGTCGGGGTGGAACTGGCAGACTCCCTAACATGCTCGCAGCGCAACTGGTTGGCTTCGGCGGCCCGGGGAATCTCGTCCTGACCGACGTCCCCGATCCCGAGCCGGGGCCCGGCGACGTGCTCATCGCAGTGGCTGCCGCAGCGGTGAACAACACCGATATCAACACCCGGACCGGCTGGTACGGCTCGGGCGGCTGGAGCGGGGCCGTGACGCTTCCCCGGATCCAGGGAGCCGATGTCTGCGGGCGCATCACAGCGGTCGGGCCCGGGGTCCCGGCCGAGTGCATCGGTGAACGGGTGATCGTAGAACCCGTGCTGCGCATGGTGCATGGCACTCGCATGCAGCCGCCCTGGTATCTGGGCTCAGAATGTGACGGCGGGTTCGCCGAGCTGGTCCGGGTGCCCGCTACCAACGCGCACATCGTCCACCGGTCACTGTCCGACCTGGAGTGGGCCAGCTTTCCGTGCTCGTACTCGACCGCGGAGAACCTGCTCACCCGGGCGAACGTCGGCACCGGCGACGATCTCCTGGTCACGGGTGCATCCGGTGGGGTCGGCTCGGCGGTCATCCAGCTGGCCCTGGCCCGGGGGGCTCAAGTAACGGCCGTGAGCAGCCCTGGCAAAGCTGCAGCCGTGCAGGCGCTGGGGGTGGACTCGGTTCTCGACCGTACCGATGACCCCGGCCAGGACCGCTTCGACGTAGTCGTGGATCTAGTCGGCGGCGAACGATGGCCGATGCTGCTGCAGGCGCTGCGTCCCCGAGGCCGCCTCGCAACGTCGGGCGCAGTGGCCGGCGCTGAGGTGTCACTGGACCTACGCACGTTGTATCTCAAGGACCTGAGTCTGTTCGGCGGCACGATCATCGACGAGGGGGTGTTCACCGCACTGGTACGGCGCATCGAGGATGGCGATATCGCGCCATTGGTAGCGCGCTCCTATCCACTCACGCAGATCCACCAGGCTCAGGCCGACTTCACGGCCAGGGCCCACGTCGGCAAGATCGTGCTCTCAGTCTCCGCTGCCTGACCCCCGGTGGAGCAGGTGGGCGCGATACCTATTCATGAGCAGCAACGCTCATCCTTAATCCGTGGCTAACCGACCTGGGCCAGGCTTCTCCCCAAAGAACCCGGCCGCGTTCCGAGAAAGCGCGTGACCAAAAGCGGCTAAGCGAAAGGGTCTCGCTTGGGGCTCTATGGACTAGATGGGGCTGCGACCCTAGTGAGACCTCCCCGTGGGTTCCTATCCGCCCAACACCAGACTTGAACAAGAGAATCGGGAATTGAAGCGCAGCCCTCGGCCTGACACCCCGCGAAAGTAGTCACGGACTGGCCAAGCACACTGGACGCATCCAACGTTTCTATCCAGCGTGAAATCATCAGATTGTTGTTATTTCCTGCGCGATGCAGGAACTGGGGCGGGTGTTACGAACCGCGGAAGTCACTCGAGGACAGCTCGAATTTCTGGCGAGACAGGCCCTAAAAGATAGTCGAGGTGAGGCCCCATGACGTCTCATTCCAGATCCCGTCGAAGCGGAAAAAAAGAAAAGTGCGTCAAACGAGGGGTCACTCGCTCAACAAACCGCACGGCTACCAGACAACCTCTGGAGAGGTCCGCCGTCAGCACTGGAAACGCAAAAGATAACGCACAGGCTGGGAAGAACCTCAAGGTAGCGGGCCTTTCTTGTTCAATCGTGTTTTGTCACCCCATTGGTCTGTCCGCTGGGGGTCCAGCCACCAGTCGCCCAACTGTGCAACGGTGCGTTGCGGGTACTTGATGTGGGGAGCGCTGTCCAGTTCGTCGGCGAGGGCGCGTGCCACCATCTCGGCTTCTTCAGCGGTCTTTTCGCCGCCTTTGAACTGCCGGGCCCCACGTGTGTCTTGGTACGCGATTCGCCAGTAGGGCTTCGACTTCGTTGGTTCGTAGAGGACGATGTCGTCACGATCGTCGAGTGTGTACTTCACGGTGGGGTCCTTTCGCTTGGGAGGGGGTTCAGGGTGAGAAGGGTTTAGGGCGTGGGATGTAGCCCTCGCCTCGTCGACCCCAATCTGTGTCCCAGCACGATTTAGGTGATCGGAAATGACTAGGTGGAAACGCCGGAAAACGAGGTTTTTGAGCGCAAAAACGAGGTTCGCGGCGCTTGGTATGTGGTGCGTAGACCGCGCAGCAGTTACCGCCTGCTCAGCGGTAGGCCGCAGGTTCGATTGCTGCACGGGGCGCAGTCTCCGCCTCACCGTTACCGCACGCAGAAGTACCGGTAGCGAACCCGCGGCAGAGTCTCACGCCAGTCCCGGCACACCACCAGGAAACGGCGAAGTACCTGTGATCACTTCGGGTGCTTCAGGGTGTGGTGTCGCTAGCCGTTGCCGGGAAGTACCGGAATTCCACTTTTCGTGCGGAATTTGAACCGTTTCGCTGGTCCGTGTCCGACAGAGTTCTTCGCCCTCACTTCGACGGTGTAAGCCGAACTGGGCTTGAGCCCCCGATCTCTGACCAGTTTGGTAAAGGTCGTGGAATACCGGTTGGTTCGGGACATTTTCAATTTCTTCGTCTGCTTGCCGTTCCAGGCCTGCCAGCTTTCGCCGCTCTTTTTGATCCGATACTGATACTTCGTGACCGGAGTGCCACCGTCATTCTTTGGTCGTTTCCAGGTCAGGGTGGCTCCATTTTGGATGAGGTCCACTCTCCGCAGTTTCCTCACCTTGCCAGGAGTGCCCAATGCGGGCGCAGGGGCAGTAACGGGGGAAGTAGTGGGAGCAGGCCCAGGTCCAGGTACAGGTGCAGGCACCGTGTCGGTTACCGGATCTGGGGTAGCGGGCTGGGCCGGCGTGAAGGGCGAACTTGGCGTGGAGGGTGAACTTGGCACGGAAGGTGCAGAGGTTCCCTGAGCGTTGGTAGCCGTCACCGTCACGGTGAAGCTGGTGCCATTGGTCAGACCGGTGATGGTGCACGAGTTGGTGGTACTGGTGCACGATGCTCCGCCTGGTGCGGCAGTTGCGGTGTAACTCGTAATAGGGGACCCGCCAGGAGACGCGGGTGCGGTCCAAGCGACAACTGCCGACCCATCGCCCGCAGCAACTGTGACGGACGTGGGAGGTCCTGGCGGGTCGGAGAGCAGTCGCGCCACGCGAGTCTCCTTACCGTCAATAGCGAGGGTGAAGAACCCACCGATGAGGTACTTACCATCGCTGAGGGCGGCGACCGAATACACATCCTGGCTGAGGGCGGGAGGACTGAAGCCAGTGTCACTACTTCCATCCGCGTTCAGGCGTGCGACTTTGTCGCAGCCACTGCAGCCAGCGTCATCGAAGTCACCACCGACGAGGTACTTGCCGTCATCGAGGGCGGCGACTGAATACACCCGCTCATCAAGGGCCGGTGGGGTGAAAGAGGTATCGATGGAGCCATCCGCGTTCACCCGCGCGACTTTGTCGCAGCCACTGCAGCCAGCGTCATTGAAGTCACCGCCGACAAGGTACTTACCGTCGCTGAGCAGTGCGATAGACGTCACTCTGGCGGAGAGATCTGGTGGAGTGAATCCGGCCGCAGGAGAACCGTTCGAGTCCACCAGTGCGAGCCGGAACCGCGGATTCGTGTTCGTGAATTCCCCGCCGATGAGATACCGATTGGCACTAACCTCCACGACTGCGGCGGCCCTTCCCGTTAACGATGTGGTGAAGGCGGAATCCAGATCGCCGTTCTCTTCCAATCTGACAACAACGTTGCGGCCTGAGCTACCAATATCTGTGAAGCGCCCGCCGATCAAATATTTGCCGCTAGCGAGCACTGCGGCTGAATAGACATCGTTGGTAAAGGCGGGAGGGGTGAAGCTGGTGTCGATGGCGCCGTTGGCGTTCAAGCGCACTAAGTGAGGGTATCCAGAAGTGCCGACATTCTCGAACTCGCCGCCGATCAAATACTGACCGTTCTTGAGAGCCACTACCGTCTTGATGGTGTCGTCGAAGTCTGGCGGATTGAAATTGTTGTCGAGACTGCCGTCGGCGTTCAACTTCGCCAGCCGACTCTGACCGCTGCCACCAGCATTGGTGAAGGCGCCGCCGATAACGTATCCGCCGTCATCCAATGAGGCCATTGAGTACACGCTGCCGTTGAGAGCAGGTGGGGTAAAGCCGGGATCCAGATCACCCGCAGCAGCAGCGGCCGATCCTGCGGTAGTTCCGGATAAGCCAGTGACAACCAGTACGGCCACGAAACAGGCGACTAGGCGCTTCATCGACTTCTCCGTGGTTGTTTGATGTCTAAACCTAACGACACCAATATCTGGCTAGGCCTCATCGTGAGGGATTCCCATCATTTCGCGCCATCCGGGGGACGGGATCCAAAGAAGACTGAGCCTGGGCATTTGTATTTCCTGGGGGTTCAGGAATGGGTATTGCGTATGTGACAGCAACTGACAAATTGTCAACCCGCAGGTTCAACTCCTGCGCAGGACGCCCGCCAGGTCTGCTAACTCGTCGCTGACTGGCGTTGTGGGTCTATCCCTCGGTGATCTCTTCCGCGCGCGACCAGCCGTCAATCTGCCCGGCGTCGATGGCAGGAAACTCCATCGTTGTCTCGGTTACTGATTCGGTCTCCCGGCGAGATGACCCACGCTCGGAGACCGTTGCAAGGTCGTCGTCGAAGGCTGGTCTCATGTCTCAACTATGCGCCATAACCGAGCAAACCGCAGACGCCGCGCGGGGGAGTGGGCATGACAATTCTCACCCTGGTGCGGACAGGGTCCGCGATCGCCTAATTCTGGCGGGCAGCGGTACTAGCCCTGAGTGACGCGACCGAAGGCGTCCTCGTACTGAGTCTCTTCCTGCGGGGTCAACTGAGTGAAGACGTACGCTTGCTCGAGCAACTCGTCGGTGGGGAAGATCCACTCGCTGTCCGCTAGTTCCTGATCGATCTTCTTCATTTCTTCCTGGGCACCTTGAACCGGGCAGACATAGTTCACCCAAGCGGCTACTTCTGCGGCGACCTTCGGGTCGTAGTAGTAGTCCATGATCGCTTCCGCACCCACCTTGTTTTGGGTAGTCGTGGGAATCACCAAGTTGTCTGACCACAGCATGCCGCCGGTATCGGGTAGGGCAAAACCGTAGCCAGGGAGTTTAGGATTGTAGTTGAGTTGGAAGATGTCACCGCTCCAGGCGATCGCCGCCCAGGCCTGCTCGTTGCGCAGATCCTGCAGGTAGCCGTTGCCCTTGACCTGCTTGATCTGCCCGGAATCCAGTTGCTCTTCGAGTACGTCCAACGCTGCCTGGAACTGTTCTTCCGTGATGGGCTGGCTGACGTCCACCCCCTGGCTGAGCATGATCAAGCCCATGGTGTCGGTCATTTCGGACAACACCACGACCTTGCCTTTGAGTTTGGGATCCCACAGATCTTCTACCGACTTCAGGCCGCCGGGAACCTTGTCTTCGTTCCAAGCCAGTCCGGTGAAGCCAGATTGCCAGGTGAGTGAGAACTTGCGGCCGGGATCCCAGTTCACATCCAGTAGTGCCGGCAGCAGATTCTTGACGTTGGGCACATTGTCGTAATCGATCTGGGCCGCGTAGCCCTTGCGTATCCACTCGCTGACCAGGGAGTCCGATGGAGTCACTAGGTCGTAGCCGATGTCTTGACCATTCTGAAGCAGCGGCTCCACCTTGCCATTGAACGAGTTGTTGTCGTCGATGTCTTCTTTGTATTCGACGTCGTAGCCGGAGACCTTCTCGAACCGTTCTAAGGTGGGGTAGCTGTTGGTCTTGCCCTTGTAATCCAGGTACTCGGTCCAGTTCGCCCAGGCCACCACACCCTCATCGGCGCGGGCCCCCATCCCGTCACCTTCCGGTGCGGCATCCTCGCCGCTGTTGCTGTCGGAACTGGTACCACAAGCAGCCAGTGCCGCTGCCGCTCCAGTGGCTCCCATGGCGGAGAGGAAACCTCGTCGGGACATGCCCTCACGAAGCAGATCGAATCTCGGATCGGTGTTTTTGCTCTCGGCCATGATGTTTCCTCCTGCTGCAAATGCTGCAAACTATCGGACGATGCGTCTTGGGGCATGAGTCTGCCAGAATCAGCCGCTTCATTCCGATCTTGTGAAAAGGCGTGGCCCGATCGTTACGGCTGCGCTAGCGAGAAGGTCAATGACAAGACTCCTAGGCACAGGCCGAGATTCAGTACGATATTGGCGACCGCAGCCCGTGGAAATCCTTCCCGGAAGGATTCCTCGGTGAGCCCGGCAAACGAACTGAAGGTCGTGAGCGCGCCACAGAATCCGGTGCCGACGAGGAGCAAGAGATCGTCGTTGAGCCGCGCAGCAGCCACTCCCAGGATTGCCGAGCCGAGGATATTGGCAGTGAGGATGCCCACCGCGACCCGGCTCGGGTGGTTGCTGATCCACCAGCGTTGCATCATGAGGTCGATCGCATACCTTCCCATCGCGCCCGCAGCCGCGCCGAGGGCGACGAGAACCCAACTCATGCGGTGACCTCTCGGCGAGCGAGATTCCAACCAAGCCGGACCGCGAGGATTCCGACCATGACGCTGATGACGGCGTAGGCCACTGCGATGGTGGGAAAGCCACCGCGGAGCAACTCGTCGAGTTCCGCTGCGAAGGTGGAAAACGTGGTCAGGCCGCCCAGGAAGCCCACGCCGACCAGTGGCGGCAGGTACGCCGGAACTTGAGCCATCCGGCTAAGCCGACCAAGAAACACCCCCATCAGCAAGGATCCGAGCATGTTGGCGATGAAGATTCCGGTGGGCCAACCGGCGCCCTCCCAGGGGAAGATCAGTTCGCCGGCATGCCGCAGTGATGCCCCCGCAGCGCCACCTAGTGCCACCAACCCCCACATGGGGAGCGGTGGAATTCTCCCTGGCTGCGACACAAGGCGACCCTAGCGCCCGCTGCTTTTTGTGAGATCGATTTCGCTGATCTGGCTTCTGTTTGGCACTCTGGTACCCGAGGAATCCGCCTACCGCTTCAGGAGTAACGGCAATGCCTAGGTACGACTACCGCTGCAATGACTGCGGCGAGCAGTTTGAAGTTGTGCAGTCCTTCGATGAACCTACGCTGACAGCCTGCCCCCACTGTGGTGAGCAGGGGCTGCGCAAACTCTTCGGCAACGTAGGTGTGGTCTTCAAAGGCTCCGGCTTCTACCGTAATGATTCGCGGGAGTCCGACAAGAAATCACCAGCGGCAACCGGCGAGAGTTCGGCGAGTAAGTCAGAGGCAGCCAGCAGTAGTGACGCTGCCGGCTCGACGAGTGACACCGCCGGCACGAAGACCGACAAGGCCACAACCAAGAGCGAAAGCCAAAAACCAGCGGCGGCCAAATCCAGCGGCAGTGCTGGGTCAAGCACGAACAGCTAGTTGCACCCGGGCGCGACCGGGCTGGTCATTGCCACGGGTTCGTGCGCGCTGACCAGCTCACGGCGGTTCCGCTGTGGACAATGATTAGCGCTCGTATTCGCCGGATGTGACCGTTGCGCCATGGCCCGAGTTTAACGATCAACATCGATCATCTTCCGCCACGGCACCACAATCAGAGTGATAGCGGCGGCTTGCCTGCTGATCGTGGGAGTGGTGAGTTGGCTGGGTTCAGAGCCGGCTACGGCAACGAAACCCGTGGCGGTGGCTGCCCGGGACATCCCTTCCGGCACATCGTTGACCGCTGCCGATGTGACCGTCGGGCAGGACAGTTTGGGATTGATCAGTGCCGAGCCCGACGTCTTGATCGGCGAAACCGTCAGGGGGCCAATAGCCGAGGGGGAACCCATCACACCAAGCCGACTCACCCCTGGGCGGTCACTGGCCGTGAAGCCAGGTCGCGTGGTCTTCCCGTTGCCGCTGCCAGACGATGGGATGGCCGGCATGTTGGTGGCCGGTGACATCGTTGACGTCGTTGTAGCGTCAGAACGACTGGCCGGGTTGGCGAGTCAACACACAGAACAGAACTCCGTCTGGACGGCTGCGACTGGCGTGGAGGTGCTCACAGTCACCGTTTCCGATTCCGACGAGGTGCTGACACCAGGAAATTCGGATTCTGCGGTCCTGCTTGATGTCACCAGCGAACAGGCAGGCGAGCTAGCTGCGATTCGTCGATCGGATCGGGTCAGCCTCACTTTGGCCGGTCGATAGTCTTTTCGAGCGCTGGCTAGGCTTGTCTTATGGAAATTGACGATCAGCCAGACGGTCAGGTGGTCCTGCTTGGTGCCACCGGCTACACCGGCCGGTTGACCGCCATGCGCATGGTGGCGCAAGGTCGCGCGCCAGTCCTAGTCGGACGGGATCAGGAAAAGTTGCAGCGGCTCGTCGAAGAGTTGCTGCCACTGGCCCCCACTGGTCGCGAACCAGATTGGGCGATTGCCGACGTCAACCAACGAGGCGACTTGCTGGGTTTGTTGCGATCGGAAGCAGATGTGTTGGTGAGCACTGTCGGTCCCTTTACCCGATTGGGTCAGGCCCCGGTGGAGGCAGCTATTGATGCCGGCGCGGCCTACCTGGACTGCACCGGCGAACCAGCTTTCGTGAAAAAGATCTTCACCGAATACGACCGTCGCGCACGGCGTACCGGCGCTCGGCTGCTGACTGCCTTCGGGTTTGATTACGTGCCCGGTAATCTCGCCGCTGGGCTCTTACTCGAACGCAGTGCGGCCAGCGCCATCGAACAAGTGGACATCGGCTATTTCGTCACTGGTAACTTCACCCCGAGCAGTGGAACGATAGCCAGCGCTACTGGGGTGGCCTTGGAATCTTCCTACACCTGGCGCGACGGCGAGTTGGCCTCAGAACGAACTGGTTCCCGCACACTGGAGTTTGAGCTAGCTGGCCGCCCGATGACGGCCGTCAGTATCGGTGGTACCGAACAGTTTGCCTTGCCGCGCAGCTACCCGCAGTTGCGTACCATCAATACCCAAGTCGGTTGGATCGGTCGCTGGTCCCGAGCCTGGTCAACTGCCGGTGCACTCGCCGGAAGCGCCATGCAAGTTCCCGGGGTGGGCTCTGCAATGGGAGCGGTGATGCGCACCGCCCTAGGTGGTGTCTCCGACACCGGACCTGCGGATCATCAACGAGCCGCTAATCGGTCACACGTGCTCGCAGTGGGACGCGACGGCGCCGGTGTCGAGATCGATCGGGTTCAAGTTGACGGGCCGGATCCCTATGACATGACCGCGGACTTGTTGGACTGGGGTGCAGCGCTGCTGCAACGACGCCAAGACCTGCCGGTCGGGGCGCTGGGGCCGATAGATGGTTTGGGGTTCGATCGGCTCCAGGCAGGTTGCTTGGCGCTGGGTATTGCTGATGTCCGTTGACCACCACCCGGTTGATGGTGCCGCTATCGATGAGTCAACGGATGTCGTTCTCAGCCCGCACCAGTGGCGGCCATTGCAGCAGCGGCATCTGCAGCGAGTAGCGCCGTGGATCCAGCCCCGACTCCAGCGGCGAAAGGCGGGACAGCGGCACCCAGTCGATGATTTTCTATTCGAGTACTACCGACTGAGCCCACGACAGTTATCAACCTGGCATCCGGGTTGGCGCTATGCGGTGGTTGGTTGCGATCAGCTCGCCGACCACTCCGGCTATCGTCGGCGTGACCAGGGATACGGGGCGGATTCGCGACTATCCGAGCGACAACTGCAGCGACTGCAACACTCGATTCGACTAATGCGGGTAACTGCTACTCGTCCAGCCGAGTTGTCCTGCTTTGGTATGCACGAGTGGGCCATGGTCTATCGCACCAATGAGATCCGTCATGCAAAGGTTCCTCTCCGGCTGTCTAGTGAGCAGATTGCAGCAGCGGTTGATGACGTAGGGCTGCGATGCACACATTTCGATGCCTACCGATTCTTCAGCGGCCCGGCACAGTCTCGTCAGCTCCAACTCACTCGGGCAGGGCAAGCGGATTGGGAACAGCCGGGTTGTATTCACGCTGGTATGGATTTGTACCGGTTCGCCTATGAGGCGCTACCACTGGTCAGTAGTGAGTTGGTGACCGATTGCTTTGAATTCGCTCGGTCAGCTCGGCAAGTGGATATGAGGTCCTCGCCGTACGACCTGACGGCCTGGGGGCTGTCGCCAATCCGGGTGGAGACCGCAACGGGACGTAGTGAGCACGCCACTGAGCAGCGGCGACTGGCGGAGCGCAGTACCGCGCTGCGGAAACGGTT
Organism: Actinomycetes bacterium; assembly: GCA_022599915.1. Classification (NCBI taxonomy): domain Bacteria; kingdom Bacillati; phylum Actinomycetota; class Actinomycetes; species Actinomycetes bacterium. Next base: position 54,688 of record JAHZLH010000052.1, on the reverse strand, counting down.
GGTTGCGGAACTAGAGTCAATCCACGAATGGGTCATGTTGGGCAGCGGCACTAGCTAGGGATGCTGGGGCTGGCAGACTGGTCCCTGCGTCCTGAACCGTCGGTGCTGAGGAGGAACGATATGTGCGGCTGTCTCGTGGTGGCATTTGGTGCGATGTTTCCTCGCGTCGCACTGGTAGTGCTCTGGGTGTTCTCGGATTGGATTCAGCGGGCGTTTTCCGGTGAGTGGGTCGTGCCGCTACTGGGTCTGCTGTTCCTGCCCTTCACCACTCTTGTCTACGTTGCGCTCTTTGCCTGGACCGGCAATGTCACCGGTTTCGACTGGTTCCTGGTCGGGCTAGCTTTCCTCGGTGATATTGGTTCCTATGCGAGCGCACCCAAGGCGCGCAGGACCGCCTAGCGACACAGCGGCGGCCACTGCACTACAGTCTCGGCATGCGTGTCCTTGGCCGAATCGCCCTCGTCGTGGTCGCGATTCTGGTTGTGCTAGCGCTGATCGCTGCGGCTCTCGGATGGTGGTCGATCCGACGGTCGTTCCCGCAAACCGATGGCACGTTGCAATTAGTGGGATTGTCCGCAGACGTGGAAGTCATTCGTGATGAGCGTGGCGTTCCCAACATCTATGCAAACACGCAGACCGACCTTTTTGCGGCGCTGGGATACGTTCACGCACAGGATCGTTTCTACGAGATGGACGTTCGCCGCCACATCACCTCCGGCAGGTTGTCAGAGATGTTCGGGGACTCCCAAGTGGATACCGATGCGTTCTTGCGGCGGCTTGATTGGCGAGGAATCGCTGAGCAGGAGTACGGGCAGATTAGCGAGGACTCGCGTAGCGCGCTAGATGCATACGCCACCGGCGTGAATCAGTACCTCTCCGAAAAATCCGGCCCGGAGGTGTCGCTGGAGTACTTGATACTCGGTCTTGATAACCCGGAGTACCAGATCGAGTCGTGGGATCCGGTCGATTCGTTGGCTTGGCTGAAGGCACTGGCTTGGGATCTGAACGGGAACTACGAGAAAGAGATTTCTCGGGCGCTGAATGCAACCAAAGTGGGTGTCGACCGCGCCTTGGAGTTGTATCCGGCCTACCCCTATGACCGCAACGGCACCATTATGGGTGATGCGGCGGACAAGCAGTTGCGGAAGACGGCGCAGCAAACGTCAGCTGCGCAGGCAGCCTCATTGGACCGGCCCGGAGTAGCACCCGCGCTGCAGCGGGCTGCCGCAGTCGCAGATTCGCTGCGAGCGGTGCTCGGTCCCGCTGGCCCCGGTATTGGCTCCAACTCGTGGGTCGTGTCTGGTGAGTTCACTGAATCCGGAAAACCGCTACTCGCCAATGACCCACATCTCGCGCCGAGCCTGCCGAGCCTTTGGTACCAAGCCGGCCTGCATTGCCGTGAAGTCTCACCTGCTTGTCCGTATGACGTCACTGGCTGGAGCATGTCCGGAGTCCCGGGCATCTTTATCGGACACAACCAGAAGATCGCGTGGGGATTAACGAATCTCGGTCCAGACGTCAGCGATCTGGTCTTGGAGAAAGTTCAGGGCAAGAACTACATCGTGAATGGCCGAAAGCGCCCCATGCTGTTTCGCGACGACGAAATCAAGGTGGCGGGCGGCGCCCCAGTACCGATCACAGTACGGACCACCGCCAACGGTCCGATTGTCTCGGATCTGCCTGGGTCAACTGTCTATGGCGAGGTCGGTGAGGCTGCGCCCGTGCCTGCACCGGGTCAATTTGTGACTCCAGACAAGCAGCCACGGGGCAAGGGTTATGCGGTAGTGATGAAGTGGACGGCGCTCACACCCCGCCCCACGTTCGACGCCATCTTGGCGGTCAACCGTGCCACTAACTGGGATGAGTTCCGAGCGGCAGCCGCTAACTTGGCGGTGCCCTCCCAGAACTTGATCTACGCCGATACCGAGGGAGTGATTGGCTATCAGGCACCCGGTCAGATTCCGACCCGCACCGGCTACAACGGAAAGTGGCCGGTTCCCGGCTGGGACTCGCGTTTCAGTTGGTCGGGCTTCATCCCATTCGACGATCTCCCGACGGTCACCGACCCTGCGGCCGGCTGGGTGACCACCGCCAATCAGCAGGTGGTGAATCCGGAAACGGGTAATCCGATCAAATCTGATCCGTCTTCCTATGGGTCCCGGGCTAGTCGAATCAACGCTCGACTCGCCGCTTTGGTTGCCGATGGCGGCAAAATGTCGGCCGCTGAGATGATGTCGGTGCAGTTGGACGCCGGAAACGAACTAGCCGAGTTCTTGGTTCCGAAACTAGCTAACCTTTCGGTTTTCCCCCAGACGGAGCGGGCAGTCCTGCTGCTGCAAAAGTGGGATTTCCAGCAGGGCGTAGATTCCGCTCCAGCAGCATTCTTCAACGTGTTCTATCGCGAACTATTGCAGCGGATGTTCTACGATGAACTCGGCACCGATAACACCGGTATAAGTGCGGGTGATCGCACGTGGGAAGTTATCCGGGTGCTGTGGGATGACCCGAAAAATCCCTGGTGGGATGATGCCAACGAACCCGGCAAACAGCGTCGCAACGACACGGTGGCTGCCGCGCTCAACGCAGCTGCTGTTGAGCTGGCGGAACTTCAGGGCGAGGATTCGGCGCAGTGGCGCTGGGGTCAGTTGCTGCAGGTCGAGGCCCGCAACGCCACTTTGGGTGACAGCGGTATCGGGATAGTTGAGTCCATGTTCAACCGGGGCCCGCTACCGGTAGGTGGCGGTAGTTCCGTGCCGCTCGCCAACGGTTGGGATCCCGTCGTTGGATACGACGTCAGTTGGATTCCCTCTATGCGGCAGGTGGTTGATCTCGCAGATCTGGATGCATCCACGTGGGTCAACTTCACCGGTAATAGCGGCCATGCCTACAACCCGAACTACATAGATCAGTTTGATTCGTGGGCGGTAGGCGACCAATATCCATGGCCCTTCACGCCAGACGCGGTCCGCAACGCTGGGCAAGACACGCTGGTGCTGTCACCCAGGTCCGGCGACTAGCGCTAGCGGCTAGTCCGCTAGGGGTAGTGGGCGAAGGCCGGATTCAGTAAGGACCGCGTCCACCGGCTGGTCGTGTGGCTCGGCCGGAAGGCCAATCAGTTCCTCATCTCGACAGACGCCAACTGCCAGGATGCTGGCCTGCTCTCGGATGTCGGCGAGGAGACGGTCGTAGTAGCCCGCGCCGTAGCCGAGCCGATTCCCAGAGATCGGATCGACGGCCAGGGCCGGAGCTAGCAACAAGTGAACGCCCAGTTTTGTCACAACCTGTGCCCCAGTTGCGGCGGTAGCGCCAACGGGCCGCGGGATTCCGATCAGATCGCCGATCAACTGCGACTGATCGGCCGCCAGCCACTCCAGGGCAGTTTCGGTCGGGCGAGGAAGAAAGATCGCGGTGCGAGCGGCTAGTGACCGTAGCAGCGGGCTGACGTCGGGTTCCCGGTTGGTGGGCTGAAAGCCGGCAATTGGACCTAACGTCAACGTGAGCAGTTGATCAGCACAACCGAGCATCGCCACACTTCGCTGCTGATTCGTCTGCGTCGGTTCCCGCTGCCGTTGCTGCAGCAGGTGCTGTCGCAGCACGGACTTTCTCGAGGGCACCACCCCACCAGCATGTATCACTCGACGCAGCGTCACATCTGCAACATCTACGTTCCTGCTCGCGTAGTGTCAGGAACATGGATCAGGTGCGCAAAGCGGTCATTCCCGTGGCTGGGCTCGGAACTCGTTTCCTTCCGGCGACCAAGTCGGTTCCCAAGGAGATGTTGCCAGTAGTCGATCGTCCCGCGATCGACTATGTCGTTCGAGAAGCAGCATCTGCCGGGTTGGCGGACGTTCTCTTCATCGCTGGTCGAGGCAAAAACGCTATCGAAGACTATTTTGATCGAGCAGTCGAACTGGAGCAGGTGCTGGCTGACAAGGGCGATACCGAGCGATTGCAGTTGATTGACGAGGTCACGTCGCTGGCTCGGATCCATTCGGTTCGACAGGGAGCAGCATTGGGGCTCGGTCATGCAGTGGGAATGGCTGCCGAACATGTCGGCAACGAGCCGTTCGCGGTACTCCTGGGCGATGACTTGATCGATGGCCGAGATCCCGTCCTGCAGCAGATGATCGACGTTCGCAATGAATATGGCGGTTCGGTGATCTGTTTGATGGAGGTCCCGCCGGAGAGTATTTCACTTTACGGGGCAGCGGCAGTGCGAGCCACCGACACCAACGATGTTGTGGATGTCACCGATCTTGTCGAAAAGCCACCAGTCAATGAGGCCCCCAGCAACCTGGCCATCATCGGCCGGTACGTACTAGACCCGGCAGTCTTCTCGGTGCTGCAAGAAACTGAGCCTGGCCGTGGCGGGGAAATCCAACTCACCGACGCCTTGCGGACGCTGATCTCAGTGCCTGCCGTGGGCGGTGGTGGCGTCCGCGGCGTGGTCTTTCGAGGCCGCAGGTACGACACCGGGGACAAGCAGTCCTACTTGCGCGCCGTGGTGACTTTGGCGCTGCAGGATCCTCAGCTAGGGCCGGATTTCCGGCCCTGGCTGCTGGAGTTGCTCGGTGGCCGACCGGACGATGTGTAGAAGGCGAGTCAACGGTGAGCCTTGGTGACCATCTCGCGAGTTTGTTGGGCGGCCTCTCCGTCCTGGAACCGCTCGATGTGGCATTGCCCGGCGCACTGGGCGCTCATCTAGCCGCCGATGTGACCGCACCGCGCCCCATGCCTCACTACGCGATGTGTCAATTCTCCGGTTATGCAGTGCGCAGCTCGGAAGTGACGGTTGGGTCGAACCTGCAGGTGGTGGGGCAGGCCCAAGCCGGCGATAGCGTCACTCAACCGGTCTACGCTGGCGTTTGTGTCGCGGTGCAACCCGGCGCACCGCTGCCCAGCGGTGCTGATGCGGTGGTGCCCGCGGTTGAATTGGTGCCTACCGGCGGAACTGCAGCGTTACCGCAGCAGGTAGCCGCTGGCTACGGCGTGCTGGCTGCTGGTTCCGAGGCGGCCGCAGGTGCGGTGCTGTTGTCCGCTGGCAGGCGCATCGACTCTCGGGCAGTGGGTTTGCTCGCCTCCGCCGGAATTTCGCGGGTCGCGGTGCGGCCGCCGCCGCGAGTTGTGGTGGCGTCGGTGGGAAATGGTCTGGCCGGGCTGCGGGACGACGTTGAGGCCGGGAAGGTGTTCGACGCAGCGGGTCCGATACTGCAAGCGGTGGCGACCGAGGCTGGGGCGATGGCTTCTCGCGTGGGACCAATCCCTTCAGTGCAGCGCAATATTAGTGAGGTACTGGAAGATCAACTGGTGCGGGCCGATCTGCTCGTCGTGTGCGGTGGCAGTGAACCGGGCGACCAGGAAGTTCGCCGATTTCTGAGCACCGCTGGACGATTGGTTTTCGATGAAGGATCCACCAGTTTGGGGCCGTTTGGTCATGGCTCGCTGGGAGAGGACCGGGTTCCAGTATTGGCATTGCCCGCGAATGCAGTGCGGGCGGCCATGCTCTTCGCGGTGCTCGCAGATCCGATGATGCGAGTGATGCAGGGGATGCCGCCGCAGCAGCCACTCACACTGGCATTGGGGGCGGAAGTTCCCCGCCACGAGCAAGTGACGGCGTTGCTACTTGCCCGCATAGGAGCTGATGGCCTCGCACAGCCCTTGCTGAGCACTCCCACCCCAGCGGGCTACGCCGGAGCCGACGCCATCATCCGAATACTCCCCGGTGCCGGTGTCATGCCGGTCGGGAGTCGGATTCCGGCGCTGCGGATTGGGGGTGGCCGCGATTAGGATTCCCTGGCCACTCACCCTCAGCGAGGGTCAGTTGGTCCTGCGACCGTTGCACCGTCGGGACCTGCGCCAGTGGCAGCAACTGCGTCGGAGCAACGTTGATTGGCTACGGGAGTGGGAGGCAACTCTGCCCGCACCTGATCCGACGGTGCCGACCAGTTATCGAGCCATGATCCGCAGCCACGCTCATGACGCTCGCGATGGTCGCTCGCTGTCGTTGGCGATGGCGTTGCCTGGTCAGCTCATCGGGCAAATAACTCTGGGCGGGCTATCGTGGGGATCATTACGGGCCGGCCATATTGGCTATTGGATCGGCAAACCTTGGGCCGGCCGGGGTCTAACCCCGCTAGCCGTTGCCCTGATCTGTGACTATGCCTTCACCTCGCTGCAACTTCACCGGATCGAAATCAATGTGCGCCCGGAGAACCACTCCTCGCTCGCTGTCGTCCGTAAGTTGGGATTTCGGTATGAAGGCGTCCGGAAGGCCTATCTGCATATCAATGGTGAGTGGCGGGATCACCTGACATACGTCATGATGGCCGAGGAGCGGCCGCTCGCCGGAATCGTGGCCCAGTTGAGTAGCCATGGCACTATCGAAACCCCGGCCGACTCCGAGTAACATCCTGCTGCGAAATCCGCGACACGACTTCGCGGTAGCGGACTTGCCGCGTGCGTCCGCCTACAGTAGAGCCTGTGACCGGCCTCATCTATGTGATCCTCATCGCAGTGTGGGCTGTCATCTTAGTTCCCCGGTTCCTGCGTCATCATGACGAGAGTCGGCGTCAGCGGGAGTCGGAGCGGTTAGAAGCAGCTCTCTCCCCGCAACTCGAGGCTGATGAGCCCAGCGGTCGCGCGTCGTCGTGGAGCGAGTATCTGTTGTCGCTCACCAACTTGGACCGGCATCGATGGATCGGTCAAGTACGCACCCCGCAGTCACCTGCTGCCCGCCGCCGCCGTTCGATATTGCTGGCCCTTGCCGCCAGTTCTGGCGTCACCATACTGGGAGCGGCCGTGGGCGTGCTGCCCGGCTTTGTGGCGCTGCTGTTTGCGGCGTTGCTGGCGGGTTACCTGGCAGCCATGTTCTCGCAACTACGGCGGCTGGAGAGTCGGACAGCCACATCGACGGCCGATCCCGCGTCCGCCAGCGCCGAGGTTCCCTACAGCCGCACAGAACAGTCCACCTCCCGCTCTAGCGACGGTGTCCGAGTGGTCAGCGCGGCAGCGGATGAAGAAGACTCCAGCTGGTCACCACGCGAAACGACGCTGCCGACTTATGTCAACAAGCCCAAGGCCTCTCGGGTGCCCCGGCGGATTGATCTCACCCGACAAGGCTGGACCGGAGCGGGCATGGTCGAGGCTGCCAAGATGCACCAGGCATCGCCTGAACTGGATGAGCAGTTCGATCGCGAATTCTCGGTGGTAGCACCAGACGAAGACCAAGAGGTGGCCGACTACGCCTATCCGGAAGCAGATGACGAAGGCTTCTACCGGCGTGCGGCCAACGAGTAGTTTCATTCTTCCGCGAGACCGTTGGTACTCTTGCTGACGCAAGGGGCTGTGGCGCAGTTGGTAGCGCGTCTCGTTCGCAATGAGAAGGTCAGGGGTTCGAATCCCCTCAGCTCCACCATGTCCTGTGCACTGCCAACAACTGAACGATCGCGGACATCGTCGGTGAGTGACAATCGCCGGCTGATCACCCCGGCTTTGCGTGCGTGTCCTCGCTTCGACACCAAGATCTGGCAGATACCGTTTCGACATGGAATCGGGAAGAGCAGTTCGCGGATTCGTTGCTGCGATTGCAGCGGCCGCAGTGCTGTCGGCGTGTTCCGAGGTCTATGTTGCCCAGGACCCCACTGAGTCAGATTGGGTGCCCTTCAACTACGCCACGACTGGCCTTCCAGCACAGCCAGAGACTCCCCGCCGTCCGGTGGTAGCGGTGAAGATCGACAACACTGCTGCCGGCCAGCCACAGCAAGGGGTGGCTCAAGCCGATCTGGTAGTGCAAGAACCAGTCGAAGGCGGTCTGACCAGATTGGTGGCCTTCTATGAGTCACGTCGACCAGAGTCAGTTGGTCCGGTGCGCTCGATTCGCACCACTGATATTCCGCTCACCATGCCGGTTTCGGCGACAGTCGTTACTTCCGGTGGTTCACCGGAAGTACTGCAGGAGTTCGAAACAGCGAACGTCCCGCTAGTCGTCGAGCCCAATGAGATTTTCGTCCGCAACCCCAATCGACCCGCGCCCTACGATCTCTACGCTGACCTAAGTCAAGAGATTGCCGGACCGTTGCCCAAGCAGGAATACCTCGACTTCGGCGATTTGGACCTCCCTTCAGGCAAGCAGGTTGACGGAATGACCATCGTCTTCTCCGACTTTGCGCAGACACAATGGAAGGCAACGGGCAAGGGGCAGTGGAAACAACTGGGTACCGAACAGCCCTACCTGGCCGACACGCTGCTGATCTTGTCGGTAGACCTGATTGACACTGGATTGGTTGATGCCGCTGGTAGCAGCGTTCCCGAGGCGGCAGTCGTGGGGAATGGACGCGGCTTCCTTGCGCTGGACGGCGCGGTGCACACCATCCGGTGGGAGAAGACTGGCTTCACTGAACCGTTCGAGTTCACCACGGATCAGGGTCTGGTGATTGCCGTCCCGCCCGGAAACAGCTGGATCAATCTACTGCCTGAATCGGGTGGCAAGGTTTCATTCAACTGAGTTGGAGTCGGAGTCTGAGCGAGCGGCAAGTTGCGCCAACCGCTCGTTGTAGGCCCGCAGTTCCGCGTCGTTATCGCGCTCCGACTGCCGATCCCCGCGGACGGCAGCACGCTCTTCACTTCGCGCCCACTGCACCGAGACCACGATGACCGCGATCACTGCCGGGATTTCGCCAAACGCCCACGCCACTCCGCCACCATTCAAGGTGTCCGTGAGGGGGTCCCCCAGCCAGGGTGGTTGCACTTGGCTGAACCAGCCTTCAGCAAGCGGCTGGGTGAGACTCATCAATGCCACCGAAAAAAGTCCGTGCAGGGAGATGTACACCAGTAGCAGAATCAGTCGCGCCCACGGTGGCACTCGGCGTGGGCCTGGATCGAGGCCCAGCACTACCCAGAAGAACAGGAATCCGGACAGCATGAAGTGCAGCGTCATCAGGACATGACCGATGTGGGAACTCATCCCTAGTTCGAACAGTGGCGTGAAGTACAAGCCGTACAGGCCAAAGGTGCCTAGTGCCAGTACGACGAGGGGGTGAGTGAGCAGCGAGGAGACCGGTGAGTGCAACCCCCAGAGCGTCCACTCTCGGGCACCTCGGTCCTTGTCCTTGCCGCTAGGCAGTGCGCGTAAGGCCAAAGTGGCGGGCACCCCCATCACCAGAAGCACCGGAACCAGCATGCCGATGGTCATGTGCTGCACCATGTGCCACTGCACTGACACTTTCGCGTAGCCGGCGATACCTGCGTTTGTCGCCCAGGCGAGTATCGCTACTCCGAGAATCCAAGACAACGTCCGACCCCAGGGCCAGGCCACGCCTGACCTGCGCAGTCGAAACACCCCCAGCAGATAGCTCAGCAGTAACGCACCACACAGCAGGATGAAAAAGGCGTCCGGATACCAACCGAAAACAATCGACGTCCAATCCGGCGCTGGTGGGAACGGGAAACCCAGCAACTGTTCGGCTGCTGATGGCAGCGGAACATCAGCGCGCGGGAAGGCGGTTTGGGTCAGGCTCGCGGCAATGCCGATGGTGGCAGCCAGCAGGCTGATCTCCACCACCAGCCAACGCAGCAAAGCCCCCCGTTGTGCTGGCTCATTGGCTAGCGCGAGCATCCGCGCGCCGCGCGCCAGCAGGAGCAACACAACCAGCAGTCCCACTTTGATCAGGACTAGCAGACCGTATCCGGTTGCCAGTAGGTCAGCAGGGCTTTCCAACCGAGTGTAGGTATTGGCCACCCCCGACAGCGCCAGCGCGATGACGCACGCGAGCGCCAGCGGGGCGAACCGACTGACTGCTCGTTCCACTCCCGCCGACATGCCCCAGATATGGCGCGCCACGGCGATGAGGCTTCCCACCCACAGCGCCGCGGCGATTGCGTGGACTGCGCCAGCCGTGGTCGCCAGTGAGTGATCGCCCACGGAACTGCTGTGGCTGGCGACAGTTGGCGCGATGAGTGCCGGCATGCACAGCAGTAGTAACACCGCTGCCGCCCCGGTTCGCACCGTAAACAGGCACGACACCGCGACAACGACAGCGACAGTTGCCACCAGGAGATAGGCCCGGTGAATGTCAGGTTCGAAGGCGAAGGTCCAGAACAGATCGGGATCAAGTGACTCCAACAGTGGTGCACCCACCACGGCTGCGTTACCAAAGATGATGGCAGCCAGCGCAGCGATCGCCCAGCCCAGCGCGGACCAGCCGGCTGCGCGAACGTCACGTCTCCCCGCATGCGACACCGTCCGTTTGTCTGCACCCGGAATGAGAAAGGCGGCGCTCGTGAGAAAGCCGATGGTCAGGGTCGCGGTCAGGATCAGCGCGAGTTTGGCGAGGGGTAGTCCCCAACCAACTACCGGACCCGGATCAGCAACTCCAGATGTCGAAGGAGTGTAGGCGGCCCCGCCCCAGAACATTCCCAGCAACAGTGCCAGCACCGCGACTGCTCCGATGACCAGGATGGTTCGGCGGCGACCGGTATTGCTGGTTCTTTCGGTCGACGGTTCAGTGAGTGTCTCAGTCACGGGACTGCTCCCGCCTCCGGTTGACCAGCCACCACACCGCTAGCCCCACTGCTCCCAAAATGGCGACAGCCGCCAACCATGGTGGCACCGCGCCAGGGCTGCCCTGGGTGCTGTCAGTGGTAGGTCCGATCGCGTCCTGATCGGCATCCGCTGTCGGCGACGGGTCTGGGGTGGTGGCAGTCGACGGTTCGTTGGTCTGCTTCGGGGTCACCGTGAAGCGGATCGCGCCGGTCATGATGTGGCCGTCGGAACTGGCGACTCGATATGCCACCTCAAAGTCGCCCTCGTTCCATGCTGCTGGCCAGCGCGCCGTGACCGTAGTGCTGGATCCCGCAGTAGCCAGCGCTTGCTCACCTTGCGGGCCAGTGGCGGTCACCGAGGCGGTATCGGCGATGAGGCGTCCGGAAAATTCGAGGAGCACCTGCGTCGGGGCCTTAGCGATGGTGGCGCGGTCAGCGGGGGTACTGGCCATCAACTGAGAGTGGCCGGCGGCGGGCCACGCCGATATTCCGATCAGGGCGCTGCTGACGGCAACAGCCACCACGACGGCGGCCATCCGAAGGCGTCGGGCTGACGGAGTAAGGACCACACTTCAGGGTAAGGCGGGATTGCCAATCACACCCATGAGGGCAGCCACATTCGGCTAGACCAGGTGTCGCGATCGATGAGCTCTGCTGACCAGAGGGGATAGAAGTACCAGGACACCCAGACACACAGCAGCAGGAATGCCGTTATGAGTACCACTCGGACTCGCCGATCTCGCCAGATGGATCCCGTCGGCTTCGGATTCGCAAGCGCGGCCAACGACAGCGTCACTGCCATGATTAGGAATGGCGTAAACGCGATGGTGTAGAAGGAAAAGATCGTGCGGTCAGGGAAGAAGAGCCAGGGGAGCCAGCCTGCGGCGAGACCGGTCAGGGCTGCCGCGGAACGCCAGTCCCGGTGCCCGATCCAGCGCCACATCTGATGGAGCACGGCCAGGATTGCCGCCCACCAAATAATGGGATTCCCGAGCGCTGTGATTGCTGATGAGCAGGTCCCAGATGGGCATTGACTAGCTGATCCTGCTGGGCTCTCGTAGTAGAACGAGGTGGGTCGAGCCTGCAAGAGCCAGCCAAAGGCCGATGATTTGTATGGATGATCGCTGCTGAGATTGCTATGGAAGGACAGCATTTCTTGGTGGTAGTGACCCAGCGACGCCAGCGAGGGCAGCACGCCGGACCCCTGCGCCCAGTTCCGACTCCACGCGTTGTCGCTAGCGAACCAGCCGAACCAACTCGCAAGATAGGTGGCGAGAAAAACCAGTCCCATCGTGAGTGCGGTCGGGATCAAGTCTTGCAGCCAACCGCGCCACCAACTGGTGCCGCTGCGGTGGCGGTACGAGGCATCCCACGCGACAGTTAGCAGGCCAAAGGCAAGGACGAACCACAGCCCGCTCCACTTCACCCCGCAGGCCAGTCCCAGGGAAACCGCGGCTGCCAGCCGCCACGGTCGCAGCCAATGACCTGACCAGCCGACGCCGCGAGATCGATCGCGATCAATAAGGAGCAATGCGAACGCCGATAGTACGAAGAACATCAGCATGCCATCCAAGATGGCTACACGGCTGGTCACGATTGCCATGCCGTCGATCGCCAGCAATAGTCCGGCAACAGTTCCCCACACGTCAGAGCCGGTCATCCGGCGCACGGCTCGGGCCAGGATGAGGATGCTGAGGGTTCCTAGCAGCGCCACTGCCACCCGCCAGCCGAACGGATTCATGCCGTAGAGGCCTTCCCCGATGGCAATCAACCATTTGCCGACTGGTGGGTGCACCACGAAGGCGGGGTCCTCGGTGAACACCTGGATGGCGCTGGGATCGGCAGCATCCAGAAGTTTCTGATCGGCCTCCTCCACCGCATCCCGTTCATAGCCGAACTGCAGCAGCGAGTAGCCGTCTTTGGCGTAGTACGTTTCATCGAAAACGAAGGCTCTGGGGTTACCGAGATCTGCGAAGCGAAGCCAGCCACCCAGCGCAGTCACGGCCAACGGGCCGACCCACGACAGTAGGGCTCGGCGGGTGGTGCTCACACCTGAATCGTAGGGGTCAGCGGCGCCGCAGTGGCCTAACCGGTCCACACTGACGACCTCGCGGTGACGCCGATCATGTCAGCATGGGCAAATGACCGGCATGTTGACGCTAGCGGCAACCCCGCTGGGCAATCCCGCAGATGCGAGCCTGCGACTGTCCCAGGCGCTGGCCTCGGCGCAGCTCATTGCCGCAGAAGACACTCGCCGGGTGCGTCGGCTGGCTGCTGAGTTGCAGGTCAAACTTACCGCCACGGTGGTGTCGCTCTTTGCCGGAAATGAGGCAAGCCGCAGCGAGGCGCTACTCGCCAGCCTGCGCGAGGGGACCGACGTGCTGCTCCTAACGGACGCAGGAATGCCGCTGGTGAGTGACCCTGGCTATCGATTGGTGGCGGCCTGCGCCGATGAGGGCATCGAGGTGACGGTCTTGCCGGGGCCGTCAGCGGTGTTGGCAGCGCTGACGGTGTCCGGGCTGCCCGCGGACCGGTTCTGTTTCGAAGGTTTCTTGCCGCGGCGATCAGGTGAGCGGCGGCGTCGGCTGCAACAACTGACGCAAGATCCGCGCACGCTGGTGCTGTTCGAATCGCCACGGCGAACTGCGGCCACGATTGCTGATCTGGCAGAGGTCTTCGGCGCAGATCGCCGAGCAGCGGTCTGTCGGGAGCTCACCAAAACCCACGAGGAAGTGATCCGCGGGACGCTAGCTGAGTTAGCGTTGTGGGGGGAGCAGGGTGTGCGCGGTGAAATCACCCTGGTAGTAGCGGGCGCACCGGAGCGGGTGGAAGTTGGCGACCCGGAAAGTTGGCGGGCAGAGGTTGCCGAACTTGTGGCAGTAGGTCGATCGACTCGCGATGCGGTGGGTGAGGTGGCGCAACGCACGGGCGCACCACGAAAACAGGTGTATCAGGCGGTCCACGACTCCTAGCGGGTCGGGCGATTTGGTGGCGGCCAAGTACTGCTGCCGCTACACCACAACTCGGTCACCCCTACGATGGAAGCCATGCCGAAGTCGTTCTATGCCACGACGCCCATTTACTACGTCAACGATGCTCCGCACATCGGGCACGCCTACACCACGGTCGCTGGTGACGTGCTCACCCGCTGGCATCGGCAGCGCGGTGAGTCGGTGGTCTATCTGACTGGTACCGATGAGCACGGCACCAAAGTGCAACTCAAGGCAGAAGAGAATGACGTCACGCCAACCGAGTGGGTCGATCGGCTGGTAGCGGATCATTGGCAGCCGGTGCTAGAAACTCTCGACGTCGCCAACGACGACTTCATCCGCACCACGGAGAAGCGGCATGTCCGCGGCGTGCAAGCCTTCTGGGAGGTCTTGAAGGAGAAGGGTTTCGTCTACCAGGACTCCTATGAAGGCCCGTACTGCGTGGGTTGTGAGGAGTTTAAGTTTCCCGCTGATCTGGTGCCGGGAGACAGCCCGGACGAGCAGTTGTGCCCAGTGCACAACCGACCGGTGGAGATTCTTAGCGAGGAGAACTGGTTCTTCAAACTCTCCGAGTTGAACGACCGGCTGCTGCAGCACTACGAAATGAACCCCGAGGCGATCGCTCCCCGCTCCGCCTATAACGAGGTGTTGTCCTTCATCCGGGGCGGGTTGTCGGATATCTCGATGTCCCGTTCCAGCGTTAGTTGGGGCATCCCGCTGAGCTGGCAAGAGGACCAAGTCGTCTACGTCTGGTTTGATGCCTTGCTGAACTATCTGACTGCGATCGGCTATGGCGACAGTGGCAAGTCGGAACTGTTCGAGAGCACCTGGCCGGCGGACGTGCATCTGGTGGGCAAGGACATCCTGCGCTTTCACGCGGTGTACTGGCCGGCAATGTTGATGGCGGCAGATCTCCCGCTACCCCGGCAGGTCTTTGCCCACGGTTGGTTGCTGGTCGGTGGCGAGAAGATGAGCAAGTCCAAACTCACCGGGATTGCGCCAGAGCAGATCACTGATTTCTTTGGCTCTGATGCCTTCCGCTACTACTTTTTGCGTGCCATCAATTTCGGTTCCGATGGGTCTTTCTCCTGGGAAGACATGCGTAGTCGCTATACCGCGGAACTAGCCAACGGGCTGGGCAATCTTGCCTCACGTTCGGCGGCGATGATTGGGAAATACTTCGACGGCCAACTGCCGGGTGCGACGAACTACAACAACAGCGATCTGGCCCTGCAGGATCACCTGATTCGGATCGCCGCCGACGCTGACGCGGCCATGCTGCAACTGAACTTCAGTGGTGCATTGGCTGCTATCCGGTCCTACGTTGACGCAGTCAACGCCTATGTCAGCGATGAGCAACCGTGGGCGTTGGCTAAGGACGATGAACAGCGCCCGCGGCTGGCCACTGTGTTGTACGTGGTTGCCGAGAGTCTGCGAGCTATCGCGGTGCTTTACCACCCGACAATGCCGAAGGCCACCCAAGTGCTCTGGGAGTCACTCGGCGCAGCGGAAGCTATTGGGCCGCTGGCAGATCAGGATGTCACCACCATCAGGTGGGGCGAGTTGCCGCCGGGAGTGTCAGTGACCAAGTCTGCGCCGCTCTTTCCCCGGCTGCCGGAGGAACCAGGCGAGGGTGAGCAGGAATGACCGCGTCGGAGCTGCCGGTGCCGCCACCGGAGCCGCTGCTCGCTCCGGTGATTGATTCCCACTGTCATTTAGATATCACTACTGAGTACAGCGGGCTTGCTCCTGAGGCGGCGTTAGCTGCGGCTGCCGCTGTGGGTGTGACCGGTGTCGTCGAAGTAGGAGTAGATCTTCCCTCCTCACAACGCGCAGCAGTCATCGCCGCCGAACTGCCGCAGGTGGTAGCAGCAGTTGCGTTACATCCGAATGAAGCGCCAGGGGTCTGTCGGTCCGGCGAGTTGGAGCAACAGTTGTCGGTGCTGGCTGAGTTGGTGCAGCAACCCAATGTCGTTGCCGTTGGCGAAACGGGTATGGACTTCTATCGCACCGGCGAATCCGGCCGTGCGGACCAAGAGACGTCCTTTCGTGAGCACATCGCGCTTGCGCGCGAGAGTGGGCGGACATTGGTCATCCACGATCGTGATGCTCACGCCGAGGTCTTACGAGTGCTCGAGAGCAGTGATCCACCCGACCAAGTGGTCTTTCACTGTTTCAGCGGCGATGCCGAAATGGCGCGAATCTGTAGCGAGGCGGGTTGGTTCCTGTCCTTTTCCGGAGTAGTTAGTTTTCGTAACGCCGCTGAGTTGCGGGAGGCACTGTCGATTGCGAATCCGGAGCAGATCTTGGTGGAAACCGATGCGCCGTTTCTGACCCCGACACCGCAGCGGGGCAAACCCAATGCTTCCTATCTGATGCCACACACCGTCAGGACGATGGCCGAGCAGTTGGACTTGGCGGAAGTCGAGATGTGTGACCTGCTTACGCGCAACACGCAGCGAGCGTTCAACCTGCCCGCCGGGTTTGCCGGATGACCCTGCTGGGTGCTGCGGATATTCGTTCGCTGGCGGCGACCGTCGGCGTACGGCCCAGCAAAGCTCGGGGGCAAAACTTTGTCGTTGACGGCAACACCATCCGCCGAATCGTTCGGCTGGCAGACCTGACCGGCCAAGGTGTGGTTTTGGAGGTCGGGCCCGGACTCGGCAGCCTGACGCTGGGATTGCTGGCTGGCGACCATCAGGTCGTCGCGGTGGAGATTGATCCCGCCCTAGCCGATCAGCTACCCGCGACAGTCACGGAGTTCCTGCCGGACGCCAGTGGACGGTTGTCAGTAATCACCGCCGATGCCGGCGCTATATCCCACGAGATCGCCGATGAGTTCGGGCCGCCGACTGCCCTAGTGGCCAATCTGCCGTACAACGTAGCGGTGCCGGTGCTGCTGCACTGCTTGATTGAGTTTCCCTCGTTACAGCGCAGTTTAGTGATGGTGCAGTTGGAAGTCGCGGACCGATTGGCCGCCCCACCCGGATCACGGGACTACGGCGTGCCGAGCGTCAAGGCCGCGTGGTTCGGTGATGTGCGGCGAGTTGGCACCGTCCCAGCAGCAGTATTTTGGCCGGTCCCGCGAGTGGAGAGTGGGCTGGTTCGAGTTGACCGGCGGAGCCCACCAGTGACAACGGCCGCTCGCGCGGAGGTCTTTGGCTTGGTGGACCTCCTCTTCGCGCAGCGGCGAAAGATGGTCCGGGCGGTATTAGGTAGCCACATTGGCCGAGAAGCGGCCGCTGTCGCACTGGCCAAGGCTGAGATCGACCCCACGGTTCGACCGGAGAATTTGGCTCTCGCCGACTTTTGTCGGCTGGCCGAATCGATTCCGCCGCAGTAGGCATCTACTCTCGATTGAAATGTCTGCAACCATCCGGGTCCGAGTCCCCGCCAAGATCAACCTGAGTCTGGCGGTGGGGCCGCCGCGTGATGATGGTTTTCATGAGTTGGCCACGGTCTTTATGGGGCTCTCGCTCTACGACGACATCTCCGTGACCGACCGGGCCGCCGGTAGTGGTCTGCGAGTCACGGTGTCAGGTAGCCAGGCAAGTTCAGTCCCACTCGACAGCGACAACCTCGCTTGGCAGGCGGCTGAGCTGGTGGCAACTGAGTTAGGCCAACAGCCCGACCTCGACATTGCCATCGACAAGGGAATTCCGGTGGCCGGCGGCATGGCGGGCGGCAGTGCGGACGCTGCGGCGGTGTTGGTCGCGGCGGCAACCCGATGGCGAGACGAGGGCGAGCCAGATCTGATGGAGTTGGCTGCTCGACTCGGATCGGATGTGCCGTTCGCGTTGCTGGGTGGCGTGGCGGTGGGTCGGAATCGTGGTGAGCAGGTGGCCTCGGCGATGGCTCGTGGCACATTCCATTGGGTGCTGGCGCTGTCGGATGGTCAGTTGTCGACACCAAAGGTGTACAACGAATTGGATCGTTTGCGGGCCGGTCAGCCGGTGGCCGATCCACAGGTGAAATTCGAGGTGCTGCAGGCGGTGCGCGGTGGTGACGCAGTGGCCCTCGGTCGGGGGTTGAGCAACGACCTGCAATCAGCAGCACTCTCGTTGCGGCCATCGCTGGGTTCGCTGCTGGAACTCGGCCCGGATCACGGTGCGCTGGGAGCGATGGTGTCCGGGAGCGGGCCAACGTGCGCTTTCCTAGTGGCTGACGAAGAGGATGCTATGGAACTGACCGTGGCGTTGTCATCGTCGGGATTGTGTCGATCAGTGCGGCGAGCCCATGGCCCGGTGCCAGGTGCTGCGGTGATCTCGGATGGTGGTGCCTCAGCTACCGGCTGGTGAGTTCCGGGTCGCTGTCTAGGTGGCTGAGTCCGTTCCAGGCCAGGTTGACCAGGTTGGCGACTACCTTGTCTTTGCCGGGTTTTCGCGCGTCGAGCCACCATTGCCCGGTGAGCGCCACCATGCCGACCAACATTTGCGAATACATCTGGGACAGTTTGGGATTGAAACCTCGCTGCTTGAACTGTTCCGCCAGGATGTGATCGGTTT
Source organism: Actinomycetes bacterium (assembly GCA_022599915.1). NCBI lineage: Bacteria > Bacillati > Actinomycetota > Actinomycetes > Actinomycetes bacterium. Next base: position 36,654 of record JAHZLH010000052.1, on the reverse strand, counting down.
CGGTCGCTACCTCCACGATCAGACTTGCAAAACTTCCAGACGACTGCGAGACCGGCGAATCGCGGACCAGAATCCGAAACCCGTCAGTTTCATCTTCGATGTAGTCAAACAGTGCTAGCCCCGCTTGTTCCAGCTGCAGTCGGGGGTGGTCACCGGTCAACGACGAGACGATGCGATTCAGCAGGCTATTCATTTCCCGGTCAACGATGACGGCATAGAGCCCTTCCTTGCCGCCGAAGTGCTCGTAGACCACGGGTTTCGAGACCTTAGCTTCGCTAGCAATCTCCTCAACGCTAACCGCCTCATACCCCTTCTTCGCGAAGAGTTTCCGTCCCACGCCGATGAGTTGCTCGCGTCGCTGGCTGCCGCTCATTCGGACTCGAGGAGCAGATGCCTCGGCATCCGACGGGAGTGGTTTGTCGGCCATGATCGCAGCCTAGGGGGTCGGCGTCTTCACGTCCTCGGAATGAGCCTCGATCAAGGTCCGGTTGATCTCGACCGGCTGTTCCGGGTCGACCAACTTGCTGCGGACTCGCTCTTCGCTCGGCCAGTGCGCTCGGGATGCCCAGCCACGGCGCTCACAGAACCGAATCGCCCACGCGCTGGGATCGAGCTGCCGCCGCAGCACCCCATGCCGGGCCGATGTCGGATCGGCGTGATGGTAGTTGTGCCAGGACTCGCCAAGAGCCGGGACCGCCAGCCAGGCCACGTTTCCGGAGTGATCGCGGGTGCGGAAGGGTCGTTGGCCAGCAATGTGGCAGATCGAGTTGATACTCCAGGTGACTTGGTGCACCAGGGCGACTCGGACCAAGCCTGCCCAGAACAGCGCGCTGAGGGCGCCTTGCCAAGACATGGTGAGCAGACCGCCTAAGAGCGCGGGTATCAGAAAAGTCGCCACCACCAGCAAGGGGAATGCCCGCGAGATCCGGACGATGACGGGGTCCTTCAGCAAATCAGGGGCATATTTTCCGACGTCGGTCACGTCGCCGGCCAGCATCCAGCCCATGTGGGCATGCCAAAACCCCTTCGCGACTGCACGAGTTGAGGTGCCGAATTGCCAAGGGGAGTGCGGGTCGCCCTCCTTGTCAGACTTGGAATGATGCTTGCGGTGATCAGCCACCCAGTCAGCGCAACTACCCTGAATCGCCAGCGAGCCAGCAATCGCGAGCGTGGCTCGCAGCGGGCCGTTTGCCCTAAAGGAACTGTGGGTGAAGAGCCGATGAAAGCCCATGGTGATCCCGGCCGCTGAGACCAAGTAAAAGATTGCCGCAAGGGTTACATCGAGCCAGCTAAGCCAGCCGCGCAAGGCGAGTGGTAGGCCGACCAGTAACGCAAACAGCGGTCCGAGAATGAAGAGAAAAACTACCCACCGCGGTCCGCGAGTGCGCTCGTCCGTGACATCAATGACGTCGGCAGGGGCATCGGAGTTCGAGAACATACTCAACCGTAACTTACGACTCCGTAGGTTTCAATACCCGGAAAAGAAAGTGGGAATCTCAGCCGACGGCACTGGTATGGCACCATGGGCAGGTGCGGGGGCACCGCAATCCGCCGTGGGGTAATGGCAGCCCGACAGCCTTTGAAGCTGGAGGTCCAGGATCGAGACCTGGCGGCGGAGCTGATGTCGCTGGCAGCATCTCTCTCGCCGAGGAGTAGGCTGCCGGAGCAGGTTCGAGTCGCCGGAGAGGGATCCCCATGACGCCCCAACCGTCCGCTGTCGTCATACTCGCCGCTGGCGAGGGAACCCGGATGAAGTCCAGCACGCCAAAAGTGCTGCACGAGATCTGTGGCCGATCGCTGGTAGGCCACGTGGTGGCCAGCGCCCAATCAGTCGCTGCCGAGCGGATTGTGGTTGTCGTCGGTCACGCCAAAGAGCAGGTCGAGCGCCATCTAGCGGAGCTATCGCCAGATATCGTCACCGCGGTGCAGTCGGAGCAGAATGGCACCGGTCACGCAGTGCGCATGGCGCTGCGACAGCTGGCGGAACAAGATATAACGCCTACGGGTGGGCCAGTCCTCGTGGCGGCTGGCGATGCACCGCTACTAGGTGGAGAGGTGCTAGAACTCCTGCTGGCCGAGCACGCGACTCGAGGTGCTGCAGTCACGGTGCTGAGCGCGGTCCTGCCGGACCCCACCGGATACGGTCGGGTGGTCCGCAAGGCCGACGATTCGGTATCAGCGATTGTGGAGCATCGCGACGCTGATGACAACGTCCTCGGAATCGATGAAGTGAATAGCGGCACCTACGCATTCGATCCGGAGTTCCTCGCCGACGCGATCGAGCGGCTGTCTACTGACAACTCGCAAGGTGAGGAGTACCTGACTGATCTCGTGGGTTTGGCTCGGCAGGACGGTTTGCCAGTCGCGGGAGTGGCCGCACCAGATCCGAACGACATTATGGGCGTCAATAACCGGGTGCAGTTGGCCGAGGCTGCCGCGGTACTGCGCGACCGCATCAACCGCAACTGGATGTTGGCGGGCGTGACCATTGCCGATCCAGCCAATACCTATGTCGACGTTGACGTCGAACTAGAGCCAGATGTCACGCTTCTTCCCGGCACCTACCTGCAAGGAGCAACCGCGGTGGCCTCCGGTGCCGTGATCGGGCCGGACACCACGCTGATTGACACGGAGGTAAGCGCTGGCGCCCGAGTGGACCGGGCGCATTGCCTGTTAGCGCAGATCGGAACTGACGCTGAGGTCGGTCCGTTCACTCGGCTACGACCGGGAACTGACCTGGCCGCCGGCGCCAAAGCCGGATCCTTTGTGGAGATCAAGAACAGTCACATCGGACCGGGTGCCAAAGTTCCGCACCTGTCCTACGTCGGCGATGCCGATGTAGGTGCTGGCAGCAATATTGGTGCTGCCACCGTGGTGGTCAACTACGACGGTGTGGCCAAACATCGCACCGTGGTTGGTGAACAGGTGCGGATTGGTAGTGACACCATGCTGGTGGCTCCGGTCGAAGTGGGGGACGGCGCTTACACTGCTGCTGGGTCGGTCATCACCGAGGATGTGCCGGCGGGGGCGCTGGCGATCGCACGCGGTCGACAGCGAAACATTGCAGGCTGGGTCGAAACCAATCGTGCCGGGTCTGCTTCGGCTGAGGCTGTAGCCGGTCACGAGGAGGGCGATCAGTGAGCACAAAAAATGGCGGGATTACGCTTGCGGCACAGAAACGACTGTTGCTGAGCGCGGGCCGCTCACACCCGGAGTTGGCCGCGGAGGTGGCCCATGACCTGGGTGCGGAACTGAGCCCGATCTCGGCCCGTGACTTCGCCAACGGTGAGATGTTCGTCCGGTTCGAAGAGTCAGTGCGTGGCTGTGACGTCTTCATCCTGCAGACCCATACCGATCCGCTCAACAAGTGGATCATGGAGCAGTTGATCATGGTTGACGCCGCCAAGCGCGCCTCGGCCAAACGCATCACAGTGGTGGCACCCTTCTTCGGCTACGCCCGGCAGGACAAGAAGCACCGAGGTCGGGAGCCGATCACCGCCCGGCTGATGATGGATCTGCTGCGCTCCGCTGGCGCAGACCGAGTCATGACCGTTGACCTACACACCAGCCAGATTCAGGGCTTTTTCGATGGGCCAGTGGACCATCTCTTTGCGCTGCCGATGTTGTCGCAGTACGTCAAGGCCCACTACGGCCACGAGCCGATCACGGTCGTTTCGCCAGATGCGGGTCGGGTGCGGGTCGCGGAACGCTGGACTGACGTGCTGGGTTCTCCGCTAGCGATCATTCACAAGCGCCGTGATCCCGATGTCCCCAACGAAGTGAAGGTTTTCGAGGTTGTTGGCGACGTTCGCGATCGGCTCTGCGTGGTTGTGGACGACATGATCGATACCGGTGGCACCATCGCCAAGGCCTCCGAGACGCTGTTTGAGAATGGGGCCCGCGACGTAGTGGTAACTGCCACGCACGGCATTTTGAGTGACCCAGCAACGAAACGACTGGCGGCCTCGGGGATTGCGGAAGTTGTGGTAACGAACACCTTGCCCATCCCCGAAGAGCGGTTTTTCGATCAACTGACGGTGTTATCCATCGCTCCGGTGATTGCGCAAGCGATCCGGGAAGTGTTCTCGGACGGTTCGGTGACGCAACTGTTCGAACTACCCAAAGCCGATATTTAGGCTGCAGCGCGGCCCTGAATTTGGGCTACCCGGGTGGGGGCTCTATGCTGGGAAGGCCTCGGCGAGGGCGGGTATCCGCCGTAATCGACGCGGCGGGTTCGCAAAGTCGAGGTGCGAGCGCCCGCTGCCGACCGAGGAGAACCGCCGATGTCCCAGGACGTACGCATCGACGCCGAAATTCGTTCCGATTTCGGCAAGGGAGCTTCTCGCCGTTACCGGCGAGAGGGACTAGTGCCGGCCGTCATGTATGGCTCTGGCAGCGAACTGCGCCATGTGACCCTCCCCGGCCACGAACTTGATCTCGCGCTGCGGATTCCCCGAGTTGTGTTGCAGGTGCAGTTGGCAGGCTCGGAGTTCGTCGTTGCGCCGGCAGATGTGCAGCGGGACATCGTCCGCACCGATTTGCTGCATGTGGACCTGTTGATGTTGAGCGACGAGGAAGTTGCCGAGCGTCATGCCTACGCAGATGCGCTGGCCCGTGCCGAGGCCATCGCGGAAGAAGCCGGGCTCGATCCGCGGCAGGCTGCTGCCGTCATTCAAGAGGCCGCCGCCGCTGGCGAAGACGTTGTCGACGTGGCCGATCGGATCGTGGAGATCTTGGAGGAGCGGGCTCGGGCCATGGCCGAAGCCGCCGCTGCCGCCGCCGCTGCTGAAGATGCCGCCGCCGAGGCGGCTGCTGCTCAGGCAGCCGAGGAAGGCGAAGCTGGCGAGGCTGCGGGGGGCGACGAAGACGCTGGCGACTCCGAAGAGTAGGCGATTCGACAGTTATGGCTGGCGAATCACCCTGGGCTGTTATCGGTCTGGGGAACCCTGGCGAACGTTATGCCCGTACCCGACACAACGTCGGGGCGATGGTGATTCAGCGGATGGCAGATCGCGCCAGCGAGCGCTTCAAGGCGCAGCGTCGTGCTCGGTGCGATGTGGCGGAGACCCGAGTGGCCAACCACAAGGTGTTGCTGGCGGTGCCACACAGCTATATGAACGAGTCGGGTGGGCCCACTGCCGCATTGACCCAGTACTACTCAGTTCCCACAGAGCAACTGCTGGTGATCCACGACGAAATCGACCTGCCATTTGCCGCGCTGAGGCTCAAACTCGGTGGTGGCGACAACGGCCACAATGGTTTGAAAAGCATTCGCAAATCGTTGGGCACCGGGGACTGGTATCGGCTACGAGTTGGTGTTGGTCGTGGCCGCGGCGACACCGCCGGACATGTCCTTACTGGCTTCAGCGGATCGGAGCGTGCGGAGTTACCGGACCTGCTGGATCGGGCGGCGGACGCCGCCGAGGTGCTACTCGCGGATGGTTTGACAGTCGCACAGAACCGGTACAACAGCTGAACAGCACCTGCAGTCGCGTTCACCTCGCGCGGTAGGCTGCCCGGGTGACTCCTCAAGCAGCTGCCGATGCAAGTGATATCGATCTCGCCCGCACAACTGCGGCTGCGGCGGGTGAACTACTCGCCGCCATTCGGGCGGAAGCCGGTGACATCCCCGGTGATGACAAGGTGGCGCTGAAGGCGCTCCGTGATCGGGCGGATGGTCGATCCCAAGAGTTGATCGCCTCTCGTATGGTCATGGCCCCAGGTCATGAAATGTTGAGCGAAGAGGCGGTGGACAACGAAGCCCGGTTGTCAGCCCGCCGCGTGTGGATCATCGATCCGTTGGACGGGACGTGGGAGTACGGCCAGGGCCGTTCCGACTGGGCAGTTCACATAGCCCTGTACGACACCGAGAGCGGGGAAATGCCGCTTGGTGTCGTCGATCTGCCGGCCCAAGGTTTGGTTCGCACCTCGGCTGACCCGGATGCGGAATTGCCCGCCTTGCCCGAGGATCGCCCGCTACGAGTAGTCGCTTCGCGAACTCGACCACCTGCCGAACTCGATGACATAGTGGCGCGGTTGGCTGACCGTCTGGGCCGCGAAGTTGAAGTGGTCAATGTGGGTTCGGTGGGGGCCAAGGTCAACGAGATTCTGTCCGGCCGCGCGGAGGCCTACCTGCACGACACCGGCTTCTACGAATGGGATCTTGCTGCTCCTTTGGCAGTGGCCAAGCATTACGGTCTGATCTGCGATCACTGGGACGGCACCGAGGTGGTATTCAATCAGATGCCGCCGTTCGTGAAGAACGTTTTCGTATCCCACCCCGCGATCGCCGATGAGCTGCGGGCCAGCCTGACCGGCTAGCCCCTCAAGGGGCTGTCCCACCGTCGTGATGGGACACTGAGAGCCGAGGGCGCGTCGAGTTTCGAGATCGCCTCGGTGAACGAGGGAGCAGGCAATGGCCGAAGTGCCGCTCAACTCTCCTCCCACTGGTTTGTCAGTCAGTGACGCAATTGCCGCTGCCGATGGCGCAGGTCTCATCGCTTCAGAAGGTGCCCGGTCGAGCATCATTGCGCACCTGAATCGGCCATTGGTAGTCGTTACTCCCACTGGTCGAGAGGCCGAAGACCTCGCGGCGGAACTGGCCTTCTGGGACCCACAGGCTGACGTTGCGATCTATCCGGCATGGGAGACCTTGCCGCATGAACGGTTGTCGCCGTCTGCCGATGTGGTTGGCCAGCGGTTGGCGGTGATGCAGCGGCTGCGACATCCCATGCCTAATGTCCCCGGGGCTGGACCGCTCGAAGTGGTGGTCACGCCAGTCCGGGCGCTCATGCAACCGGTGGCCAGTGAGGTGCTGTCGGCCGAGCAGGTTCTGCTGGTGCCGGGTGCTGACGTCGATCCAGTCGAACTGGCACAACGGCTGGTGGAGTTCGGCTACGAGCGATTTGATCTGGTGGAACGACGGGGCCAGTTTGCCGTTCGCGGCGGCATCATTGACATCTTCCCGCCCACCGCAGATCACCCGCTGCGAATTGAACTGTGGGGCGACACTATCGATGAGATGCGCTGGTTCGCCGTCACCGACCAGCGTTCGTTGGGTACCGCTACCGAGCCAGTCTTGTTGCGGCCCACCCGGGAACTGCTGCTGACCGCTGCGGTGCAGCAGCGAGCTCAACAGGCCGCGAGCGGGCACCCGGAATCCCGGGAAGACCTGCTGCAACTCGGTGAAGGGATAGCGATCCCGGGCATGGAGGCACTGGCCCCGCTGCTGAGTGAGCAGATGGTGGGCTTGGCGGATCTGGTTCCGGCCGAGACGCAAACAATCGTGGTGGAGCCGGCACTGGTTGCGGCCCGCAGCGAAGATGCCATGAGTACCGCGCAAGAGTTTGCCGCAGCAGCCTGGTCAGCGGCCGGGATGGGTGGCGAAACGCCAGTAGTTTCTCGCGAAGGCGTGTTGCAGTCGTGGGAGCTGTTACAGCAGCGACTGCCAGGTCAGCGAGTGATCACCACATTGCGGGAAGCGGATGCGGCGGTGAGTGACATCGGTCTGATTCCGGTCGGGCCATTCACCGGATCGACTGAGGCGCTCGCAGAAGTAAAACGGCACGCTAGTGCTGGCTGGCGAATTGCGATTGTCGCCGGCGGCAGCGGTACCGCGGACCGGCTGGTGGAGGTATTGGGTGACGATGACGTCGCCGCTACCAGAACCGCCGGTGAACTCCAGCCGGGAGTGGTGCAGGTTGTTGTCGGGCCGCAGCGAACCGGCTTCGCCGATCCGACCGCCAAGGTCGCGATCTATTCGGACAATGATCTCACCCGGCGGCGATCTGCCCGGAGCACCCCACGGGCGAAACTTCCCGCTCGACGGCGCAACCAAGTCGATCCGCTGTCCTTGCAACCGGGCGACTTCATCGTGCATGACAAGCATGGCGTTGGTCGCTACATCGAAATGATCCACCGGGATGTCCGCGGGGCTGATCGGGAGTTCCTGGTCGTGGAGTATGCCCCAAGCAAGCGCGGCTACCCACCCGATCGGTTGTTCATCCCCACCGATCAACTGCAGGCGGTCACTCGCTACGTAGGTGGCGAAGAGCCACGGGTGAACAAGCTGGGTGGTAGTGAATGGGCGAAAGCGAAAGGCCGTGCTCGCAAGGCTGTCCGCGACATCGCGGCTGAGTTGGTTCGGTTGTATGCGGCTCGACAAGCTGCCCCTGGCCATGCGTTCGGCCCGGACACGCCCTGGCAGCGAGAGTTGGAAGACGCATTCGAATACACCGAGACCCCCGATCAACTCTCCTGCATCGACGAAGTCAAGATCGATATGGAAAAACCGGTGCCCATGGACCGGTTGATCTGCGGTGATGTCGGATACGGCAAGACCGAGATCGCGGTCCGGGCAGCGTTCAAGGCTGTGCAAGACGGCAAGCAAGTAGCTGTGTTGGTACCCACGACCCTGTTGGTGCAGCAGCATCTGCAGACTCTTACGGAGCGGTTCGCAGGATTCCCCGTGCGCGTGGCAGGCCTGAGTCGGTTCAACAGTGACAAGGAAGCGACCGAGATTATCGAGAAGTTAGCAGCCGGAACGATTGACATCGTGGTGGGCACTCACCGGCTACTTTCCCCGCAGGTGCGCTATCGAGATCTGGGGCTAGTGATTGTCGATGAAGAGCAGCGGTTTGGCGTCGAGCACAAGGATCATTTGAAGGCGTTGCGAGCAGATGTGGACATGCTGGCGATGTCAGCCACACCTATTCCCCGAACCCTGGAAATGGCGATCACCGGTATCCGAGAGATGTCGACCATTGCTACCCCACCGGAGGAGCGACTGCCGGTACTCACCTATGTCGGCAACTACGATGACCGGCAAGTCACCGCTGCGATTCACCGCGAGCTACTCCGCGAGGGACAGATCTTCTTTGTGCACAACCGGGTGGAATCTATCGATCGGACCGCCGCTCGGCTGGCGGAACTGGTGCCAGAGGCCAACATCGCTGTCGCACACGGTCAAATTCCGGAGAACAAGTTGGAACAGGTGGTGTTGGACTTCTGGGAGGGCCGCGTCGACGTACTGGTCTGCACCACCATCGTGGAATCGGGTATCGATATCGCCAACGCCAACACCTTGATCGTGGACCGTGCTGAGCATATGGGATTGAGTCAGCTTCATCAGTTGCGTGGCCGGGTGGGTAGGTCCCGCAGCCGCGCCTACGCCTACTTCCTGCATTCCCCGGATCGAACGCTGAGCGAGACCGCTCACGAGCGGCTGGCCACGATCGCCCAAAACACCGACCTCGGCTCCGGCATGCAGGTTGCGCTAAAGGATTTGGAGATTCGCGGCGCGGGCAACCTGCTCGGGGGCGAACAAAGCGGTCATATCGCTGACGTCGGCTTCGATCTCTACGTGCGGCTGGTGGGTGAAGCTCTCAGCGAGTTCAAGGGTGAGAAGCGAGCCGCGGACACCGAGGTGCGCATCGATCTGCCGGTCGATGCCCACATTCCCGACAGTTACGTAGCGGAGGAACGGCTGCGGTTGGAGGCATATCGGCGCTTGGCCGCTGCTGTCAGTGATGAGCAGGTGGCAGAACTCGTGGCCGAACTCACCGACCGGTACGGCAAGCCGCCGGAGCCAGTGCAGAGCATGATTGCGGTGGCCCGGCTGCGGCTGCTGGCCCGCCGCGCTGGCCTGGACGAAATCATCTTGACCGGCAACCGTGTTCGATTCCATCCGGTGGAACTACCAGAGTCTCGGCGGGTTAGGCTCACGCGGTTGTACCGTGGTGCTCTGGTGAAACCAGCCACTCGGCAGATGCAAGTTCCGCGGCCGATGGACGGTCGCACCGCCGTCGAAGGTGCCGTTGTACTGGACTGGGCAGCCCAGGTAGTCAAGACTGTCATCTTGGACGAACCGGCTGAGAAATGAAGAGGTTGGCATGAGAATCTCGCAGCGCTTCCGACGAGTGCTGACGGTCACCGCAGCGGTGGCCGCTAGTTGCGTAGTGGCGGCGGGCTGTTCGGCATCCGAACCGGGCAAAGCTGCTGTCGTTGGTGACGTCACGATCTCCGAGCAGCAGATCGCTGACCAAATGCGGGAAGTCAACGAACTGAGCGGTCTCCCGCCGACAGAGCCCAATCTGCAGTTTGTGGCTGGACTGGTGAACTTCAACGTCACCAGCGAGTTGGTGAACCAGGCGGCCGCTAAGGAAGAGGTGTCGGTGCCACCGGCCGAGATCGACGCTGCTTATGCCGAGGTCATCGAGGCGAACGGCGGTCAGGAAGCAGTCGAGCAGGCATTAGTGCAGAGCGGTTTTCCGCCGAGTGCACTGCAGGGTCAGATTCAAACGCAGTTGATCGCGATGGCCCTCGGTGGTGCGTTGGCGCCAGGTCTGCCGGAGCAGGAGCAGCAACAGGTCCTGATAGCGGCGCTGGCCGAGTTCTCTGAGGCGATCGGCGTTGAGGTCGCTCCCAAGTATGGCGAGTGGTACCCGGAGCAACTGAGCATTGGGCCGGCCGAGAACCCCACCAGTCGGATAGCCCAGCCGCAGTTGCCGGTTGACCCGCTACAGCCACAGCAGCCACAGCAGCCACAGCAGCCGCAGCAGCCACAAGAACAGCCGCAGCCACAGGAACAGCCACAGGAACAGCCGCAGCCACAGGAACAGCCGCAGCAGTGACCGAAGCCTCGGTGGAACATCCGCATCCGCTGCTTCGACTAGTGGCAGTCATGGATCGGCTGCGCTCCCCCGGGGGCTGCCCGTGGGATGCGGAGCAAACTCACGAATCGCTTGTCGAGTACCTGCTCGAAGAATGCTACGAGACCATCGAAGCCATTGAGACCGCCGACGATGAGCATTTGCGTGAGGAACTCGGGGACTTGCTGCTGCAGGTGGTCTTCCACGCCCGGATCGCGGAGGAATCAGATCCAGGCTGGGGCATCGCGGAGGTTGCCGATGGCATCAGCGACAAGCTGATCCGCCGTCATCCCCACGTGTTCGCCGACGCGCAAGCCGAGGACGCGGCCGCGGTAGCGGAGAACTGGACGAAGCTCAAAGCCGCCGAGAAATCTCGCGACTCGGCCCTTGATGGTGTGCCATTGGCCATGCCCGCGCTCGCGCTGGTGCAGAAGTCTTGGCGGCGAGCAGCCGAAAGTGGGCTGGAGTTGCTGCCACCGGAATCAGGAGTCGCGGCACCGGACACGGCTGCTGAGTTGGCGGATCAGCTCTATGCCCTAGCGGTGCAGGCCGAGCAGCAGGGCTGGGATGCGGAGGCGCTCGTCCGCGACCGCGCCCGGCATTTGCATCAAGACATCCGGCAGGCCGAGGCGGAGAGCGCAACCGGCGAAGGTTAGGGTCATACCGTGTTCGGCGCTGGTATCCATTCTCCGGAGGACCGCAGATTCGCGGGCCTCGCGGCTGCAGTTGTCGATGACCTGTTGGCTCGCGACCCAGTTCGGGCCACCAAAGTGGGCGATCATCGGTTCGACGGTCGCCTTCCTGATCTCACCGGCGATGGCGTGGATGAGTTCGCTCGAGTGATGCAGCGCCACGCCGCCTTCTTGGATTCGGTGGATTCCCGTGCGCTCAGTCGCGTCGCAGCCGCAGACCTAGAGGTGCTGCGGGCCGGAGTGGCTTCCCGGCTTTTCGACATGACCAAGGTGCAACCACACCTGTGGAATCCGCTGGTGTGGAGTCCCGCCGAGGCGTTGTATTCGTTGGTCTCACGAGATTTTGCGCCAGAAGAGCAGCGCTCCCAGTCGTTGCTGGAACGGTTGCGAGAAGTTCCGGAGCATCTAGAGAACGCCCGGCACACGCTGGGCGAGATGCCAGGAGTGCATGTGGAAACTGCCATAGAGCAGTTCTCCGCGATCCCGGCCATGCTCGCGGATCTGCCAGAAGATATGCGGGTCAAGCCAGGATTGTCGGACTCCCTGATGTCGGCGACCGGTGCCATCGGCGATCACGTGTCCTGGCTGCGATCCCGGTTGCCCGGTGCCCGGCGGAACCCGGCCTACGGCCCAGAGTTGTATAGCGGCGTGCTGCGTACTCACCTCGACGCGCCAGCAGATCCGGATGTACTCCTCGCTGAGGCGGAGGAGTCACTCGAAGAGGTGCTGGACGCACTAGCCAGCGCCTCGGCGAAGCTGTTGCAGGGCAGCATGGCGGACCGCTCAGTGATTCCCAAGGCGTTGGATCGACTGGGTGATGGTGGCGATGTTGATGACGGCAACGTGCTGGACGTCTGCGCTGCGGCGATGGAGTCTGCCGTAGCGTTCGCGATCGATCGAGAACTCGTCACCGTTCCTGATGTGGACGTGCGGATGGAACTGATTCCCGCGGTTCGTCGAGGCGTGTTTCCGGTGTACTGCAATGCGCCCGGTCCATTGGAGCGACGAGAGTTGCCCACGGTGATCGGAATCGCGCCAACGCCACCCAGTTGGAGTGGCGCCCGGCGGGGTGCGCACTACCGCGAATACAACCGACATCTGATCCACAACCTGATGGTTCATGTCGGAGTACCTGGGCACGTGTTACAGCAGGCGCAGGCTCGGGAAGCAGTTGCGCCATCAGCAGCCCGCGCGGCCCTGCCCAGTACCTTGTTCGTCGAGGGCTGGGCCGTCTACGCCGAGGAGCTGATGGCCGGTGGCGGCTTCTCCGTGCCCGAGGAGCCGCGTGCGTCGTTGCGGATCCAGCAGTTGAAGATGCAACTGCGCATCATCGTGAGCACCATCCTGGATGTTCGGGTCCACACGCGTGGTATGACCGAGGCGGAGGCCAAGCGGCTGATGTCCACCCGGGGGTTCTTCCCCGATGACGAAATCCCTGGAAACTGGCGTCGGGCCCGGCTGACCTGTGGTCAGCTCGCCAGCTATTTCCTCGGCTACCAGCAGATCAAACAGATAGTCGGTCGACTGACTGAGCGGAATCGCAACTGGTCACAGCGGCAGGTCCACGATGCCGTTTTGGCGCACGGTTCGGTGCCGCCGCGGGTACTGCCACCTTTGGTCGGGTTGGAGTAGTCGCTAGGGTGGTCGCGTTCACCTATCCGCCGGGTCAGCCGCAAAGGAGCGCACATGGCCAGCATTGAAGTTGTCATCGCCAGGGAGATTCTGGATTCTCGGGGCAACCCGACCGTCGAGGTGGAAGTCGGCTTGGACGACCTATCTGTCGGTCGTGCCGCGGTACCGTCCGGAGCGTCTACCGGCGCCTTTGAGGCCGCAGAGCGGCGGGATAGCGACAGCGAACGCTATCTGGGCAAGGGTGTCCAGCAGGCGTGTGTCGCAGTCGAGGACGAGATCGCCCCAGAGGTGCTCGGATTCGATGCGTCGGAGCAGCGGCTCGTCGATCAGGCGATGATCGACCTTGACGGCACCCCCAACAAGAGCAACATCGGCGCCAACGCGATTCTGGGCGTTTCGCTGGCGACCGCGCAGGCGGCGGCCGAATCGGCAGATCTGCCGCTGTTCCGGTATCTCGGCGGTCCGCAGGCGCATCTGCTGCCCGTTCCCATGATGAACATTCTCAACGGTGGCGCTCACGCGGACTCGAATGTGGACATTCAGGAGTTCATGATTGCCCCGATCGGCGCACCGACCTTCTCCGATGCGCTGCGCTGGGGAGCCGAGGTCTATCACGCACTCAAGTCACGCCTCAAAGCCGACGGACTCAACACTGGGCTCGGCGACGAGGGAGGCTTCGCTCCCGATCTGCCCGCCAACCGGGCGGCCCTGGAGATCATTGTCAAAGCCATCGAGGACGCTGGGCTCACCGCTGGGCGCGACGTGGCGCTGGCGCTCGACGTGGCAGCGACCGAGTTCCACGAGGGCGGAAAATACCAGTTTGAGGGTGAGGATCGAGATTCCGAGTGGCTGATCGACTACTATGCCGGTTTGGTCAAGGACTTCCCGTTGGTCAGTATCGAAGATCCGCTGGATGAGGAAGATTGGGACGGCTGGGTGCAGATTGCGGCCTCGATTGGTGATCAGGTGCAACTCGTTGGCGATGATCTCTTCGTCACCAACCCGGAGCGATTGCAGCGGGGTATTGATCTGGGTGCCGCCAACGCGCTGTTGGTGAAGGTCAATCAGATCGGCAGTCTGACCGAAACCGTTGATGCAGTGAGTCTGGCCCACCACAACAACTACGCCACCATGATGAGCCATCGCTCTGGCGAGACTGAGGACACCTTCATTGCGGATCTAGCTGTGGCCTTGGGCTGCGGTCAGATCAAGTCCGGTGCTCCGGCTCGCTCGGAGCGGGTGGCGAAGTACAACCAGTTGCTGCGGATTGAGGAGGAACTGGACGAGGCCGCCCGGTACGCCGGAAGTTCTGCCTTTCCCCGGTTCTCCGCCTAACAGCGACAGCAGTCACACCCACCGCCGTGGGGTCTTGGTTGCTGACACGGCGGGCCGCTGCCGGGATCGCTGGTCGCAACGTGCGAGTATCACGTGGTGAGCATTGATATGGACGGTCGTCCGGAATCGGGGGCAGACTTTGCGCCCGATACTGGTCTAGCCGGCCTCGATGAACGCTCACAGCCTGCTTCTGGCCGAACGCTGATTCTGGTCCTGGCGCTGCTGGCGGTAGCGGCGATGTTGGTCATGCCAGTGCGTTCCTGGATCTCGCAGCGGGCGGGACTCGCCGAGCTGTCTGCCCAGAACGCAGCTACCGAGCAACGGATTGCCGAACTCACCGCACAAGAGCAGCAGTGGCAGGACGAGGAGTTCGTCACGGACCAGGCTAGGAAGCGGCTCAACCTAGTGAAGCCGGGAGAAATGGGACTGATCCTGTTGGACCCGGATTTCCAGCGAGACGAGGCGCAACCGGAATCGCAGGAACCCACGACTTGGTATGGCAAGTTGTGGCGTTCTACAGAGAACCCGGTTCGGCTGGGCGCCGTTGAAGAGTCGGGCGCCGATGGCGGACAGCAGTAGCGGTGAACCGGCGACGGTAGCGGACCTCGCCGTCATCGCAGAGCAACTTGGCCGCAGCCCCCGTGGTGTCGTGGAAATCGCGCACCGCTGCCCTTGCGGAGCGCCTGATGTGGTGATGACGGAGCCGCGACTACCTGATGGCACCCCTTTCCCTACGTTGTATTACTTGACCTGTCCGCGGGCGGCTTCGGCGATCGGGACGCTGGAAGCAGACGGGGTAATGGCCGAGATGCAGCAGCGTGTCGCTGAGGATCCGGAGTTGGCTCAGCAGTATGCCGCCGCTCATCGTGACTATCTGCAGCGGCGGGCTGCGCTAGGGGACGTCCCGGAAATTGCTGGCATCTCAGCGGGGGGTATGCCCGATCGGGTCAAGTGTCTGCACGTGCTCGCTGCCCATTCGTTGGCCGCCGGGCCCGGGGTGAACCCGCTCGGTGACGAAGTGCTGGCAGCGATTGCCGGCTGGTGGCAGCGACGCGACTGCCTTACGAAGGAGGAGGTATGACCGCGGCATCAACACGAGTCGCCGGGATCGACTGCGGCACAAACTCCATCCGGCTGCTGGTCGCGGACATTGGCCCCGATTTCGTGGAGCTGGATCGGCGGATGCAGATCATCCGACTCGGCGAGGGTGTGGATCGCACTGGTTCGCTGTCTTCGGCTGCGCTGGAGCGAGCCTTTACTGCTTGTCGAGAATATGCGGCCGTCATCGATGAGTTCGAGGCGCAACGGGTCCGGTTTGTGGCCACCTCCGCGTCTCGGGATGCCAATAATGCCGCTGAGTTTGCTGCTGGTGTGCAGCACATTCTGGGTGTGGCACCCGAGGTCGTCACCGGTGAAGAAGAAGCGCAACTGTCCTTCGCTGGTGCGATGAGGGGCAGCGGTTTGCCGAGTCCAGCGCTGGTCTTTGACATCGGTGGCGGATCGACAGAGTTCATCCGCGGTGCGGGCCACCCGGAGTCTGCGGTGAGCGTCGACATGGGTTGTGTGCGGTTCACCGAGCGGTTCGCTCGCACCGATCCAATGAGTTCTGCCGAACTGGCCGCCATTCGGGCTGAAGTTGACCGGCTCCTTGATCAGGTGGAGCAGTCGGTGCCGCTGCGGGGGGCTGAATCGTTGGTCGGGTTGGCGGGAACCGTGACTACCGTTGCTGGACTTGCCGCAGGGTTGACGGAATACGACTCTGACCGGATCCATTTATCAACAGCTTCTGCGGCAGCGGTCGAGCAGGTGATGACCGAGTTGGTCGGTATGTCTGCCGCCCAGCGTGCCGAGTTGGGCATCATGCACCCGGGTCGGGTCGATGTGATTGCAACTGGCGCGGTGATTTTGGACCAGATTGTGAAACGCAGTGGCGCAAATGAAGTAACCGCGAGTGAGCACGACATCCTCGATGGGATTGCGTGGTCACTCGCGGCTACTGTGTGACGAGTCGGTGCTGTCGTTACCGCTCATCGGCTCCCGTTGCCGGCCTAGTCGCACCCGTCGGGTGCTGTAACCCTGGCCATTCTCATGTGCGTCTCGGTTGTGCCTGTTGGTTGCGAGGTTTTTGCGCCGTCCTCGCCACCAACACCAAAAGAATGACGCATTAACGGGGGATTTATCAACTATTTGACAAGGAAACCTCAAGAAAACCTCAAGGCTCACCCATTTGGAGTAGCCGCACCATAGTTTCGCGACCATTGCGCGTAGTTGAGGCGTTGCTTGCCGCAGTTGTGTCGGTGGCGCAGCGGTGACGGTGACTCGTGGCAGCGCTGATTGTGCCTCGTGGCTACGGCTAGAGTCCACCTATGTCGTTGCTAGCTGTAACTGTCGTGGGTCACGATCGCCCTGGAATCGTCGCCGAGGTCACTGCTGCCATTGCGGATTTGGGCGGCAATCTGGAGGACTCCTCCATGTCGTTGCTTCGTGGTCACTTCGCGATGACGCTCGTGGCTGATCTGCCGGTAGCTGCGGCGGATCTGCAGCAGCGGTTGGCGCCGCTGATGGCGGATGGCCTCGCGGTTTCAGTCTTGAGCTTGCCAGCGGAGACGGCCGCGGAGCCGGGAGTTTTGGCGCAGCTGAGCGTGCACGGTGCCGATCGTCCGGGAATCGTCAGCACCGCCGCTGGCGTGGTGGCTGGGTGTGGCGGCAATATTGTCGACCTGTCGACTCGGTTGGGGTCGTCGTTGTACGTCCTAGTAGCCGAAGTGGATTTCCCGACGGGAACTGACTTGGCTGCCGTAAACGAGGACGTGATGGCGGCAATGGCGCCGCTGGGCGTCCAGGCCACCGTACGTCCGGCTGATGAGGATGTGCTCTAGCCGAGATGAAGCGATTCGAAGTCGACGATCTCGGGCCGGGTGAGATTCGCCAGGTCTTGGTTGCGCCCGCCGTTGTCCTGAGTGAGCGGTGTCCGGACGTTTCGCCCGAACACGAGGACACCGTCCGGCTAGCGGCTGATCTTGTGGCGACAATGCGCGTTTCGCCCGGTTGCGTCGGACTCGCGGCCAATCAGATCGGTGTCCCGGCCCGGGTTTTCTGCGTGGACGTATCTAGTCATCCCAAGACCCGCAGTTGCCAAGGGCTCATCGCGCTGGTCAACCCCGAGGTAGTGAGCGCCACCCGCAAAGAGCGTGCTCGGGAGGGCTGCATGTCCGTGCCAGATTTCACTGGTGACGTACGTCGCGCCAGTCGGTTAACCATTGGCGGCTACCTGCCCGGCAGTGGCGAGCCGATCGAGTTTGAGACAGATGCCTTCGAAGCCCGCGCCTTGCAGCACGAACTCGATCACATTGACGGACTGCTGTTCTTGGATCGGGTGGCTGCTGCGCATGCCATCCACCCACGGCAGACCTATCAGTAGCCAGATCTGTGCAACGTGGGGGTCAACGGTTGGTTCACCCGCGTTCTGCTCGAAGAAACGGGCCTGCCCGCAAATCTATCGACAGTTGTGGGTGCTGGCTGAACGCAATACTCGATGCCAGTAGGCTAAGACGCAGCCCGGATGGCGGAATCGGCAGACGCACGAGGCTTAAACCCTCGGGCCGGAAACGGCGTGTGGGTTCAAGTCCCACTCCGGGCACCGCCAGCAGTTGTGGTTGTGACCGAGGCCACCGTCCCGTTAACGGGACGGTGATTCAGCCTCGAGTACCGTCATAGTTGAGGTCTTGGCCCCGGCCCGGGTGAATGTGCTCCGGCCCGGGGCCGTGCCAATTCTTGTGCTTGTGCTGCGATTATGAGCGGCGGATTTCTGGTGGCCTGGACCGACGCCCTGCCCGGTCTCAACTGTCATCCGCCGGCCACAGCGGCTGTTCACAGGCTGGTTGACGCCCGGTTTTCCCGGTTTCTGTGCCCAAGTCGACACCTTTCTGCCTCTCAAGGCTTGGCGCAACGGGGCCGGAACAGTCATAATTAAGTAATCTCGACGACGGGTGGCCAAAGCGGTCGCCGCCGCCGAGCGCAGTGGGCGGCGTGGCCGTCACAAGCTGCGACAGCAATAGAGGAGAAGTGAGAGCGTGCAGACACGCAACCCCGTTCTTGGCCGGCTGGAAAACCCAGGTTCCGGCAACAGTGGATTCGCCTACGATGAAGGCCGTTCGGCCTATTCCCAGGCCGGCACCGGAGTGCAGACGGCGCAGTCTGCTGATCAGGCCGGTACCGGCGCGGTTTCTACCCGTCCAGCGACGCTGGGCGATGTCATCAACAAGACTGCCGTCCTACTCTTTGTACTTGTCCTCTTCGCTGTGGCTGGCTGGCAACTCACCCCGTCGATGCCGTGGCTGGTATGGGTAGCGATGTTTGTCGGCCTGGGTTTGGGATTTGCCAACGCCTTGATGCGCAAGATCAAGCCGGCGCTGGTCCTCGTCTATGCCGCTGTCCAGGGGGTTTTCCTCGGTGGAATTTCCTTCTGGTACGACAACTGGGTGCAGGCGGTCAACCCGGAGTACACCGGTTTGGTCAGTCAGGCGATCATCGGCACTTTGGTGGCCTTCGGCGTCATGCTGCTGCTATACACCACCCGCATCATCAAGGTGAATGGAACCTTCGCCAAGGTCATGACCATCGCCATTATTTCCTACGCAGCCATCGCGCTGATCTCGTTCATCTCAGCGCTGTTCGGTGTCGGCGGCGGTTGGGGTTTCTACGGAGTGGGAACTCTGGGAATCCTGCTGTGCGCGGCTGGTGTACTGCTGGCAGCGTTCTCGCTGAATCTAGACTTCGCGGCTATCGAGCAGGGCGTGAAGATGGGGCTCCCCGAGCGGGAATCCTGGCGGATGTCCTTCGGCCTGCTAGTGACGCTGATCTGGCTCTACCTGGAGATCCTGCGGATGCTGGCCATCCTGGCGGGGAGCCGCGACTAGCGGACAGTCGACTAGCCGTCGCCGCAGCAGCGACAAATATAGTCAGGTAAGTCAACCGAGAGCGGTCAGGACAGTTTCCTGGCCGCTCTCGTCTTGTCGTACTCGTGCACGATGGCCGTGGCTTGGCCATGCGACAGTTCAAACTCGCCGCGCAACCAGTTCACCCGCTCATCGAATCGGGAGAGCCCGGGCCCGGCTTCCAAAACCGTGTACCACTCATTCAGGTCCTTGCCGGTTGCATCGGGGATGCGCTCGACCAACTGTCGATGGGTCTCTTCGGAGTGGTGTAGCGTCATCGGCCCTCCAGCCTGGGTGGTGCGTCGATGCCATCAGCCTACTGCCGGTGGCAGTTAGTGGCGGGGCTAACGCGAAGAGTCTGACTTTCCAGCCGGTAGTTGTCGCAGTTCCCCCCAGCCGGTCCGAGCGGCCGGTGAGGAGGGCGTGCTTGGTGCCGCGCGTACTTCAGTTCCCGGTCGGGCGGTGGCGGCGACGGCTGCTTCGGTCATTGGTGCTACTGCGTCGGCTGTATCGGGTGGCAACTCAGCACTCGGCGAGAGCACTTCGGGGAGTACTTCACCACTCTCACCGCGAGTCAGCGCAGCTAGCACCGACGGTGCCAATGCCTGGGCCACCGCCTGGTAACCCTCCGTTGACGGATGGAACCTATCGGCGCTGAAGAGTTGCCCCGGCCGCCGACTGAACTCGGGCCCCAGCAGGTCTCCCAGTGATACTGCCCGCCCTCCGGTTTCTGCCACGGCCACAGTTTGTGCTGCGGCGAGGGTGCGGGAAAGTCGTCGTGCCACCCAACGCAGCGGTGGTCGAATCGGTTGCACCGTTCCTAAGTCGGGGCAGGTACCGACGACCACCTGCACGTCAGCATCGCGCAGCAGTTGTACGGCCTCAGCAAGCAGCCGGACCGACATCTGTGGTCGTACTGCGTGGGTTACGTCATTGCCACCGATGATGATGACGGCGACATGCGGCCGAACGTGCAATGCCTGTGCCACCTGATCGCGTAAGTCACTGGAGCGGGCCCCAACCTTAGCCATGCTGTTCAGTACTACTTCGCGATTGTCGTATTCCGCGACCAAGGAGGCCAAGACTGCCCCGACAGTGTCGTGCGGCGTGTCAGCGCCCAGACTGGCCGCAACGGAGTCTCCCATCATCACCAGCCGCACCGAAGTGCCCTTCGCTCGGCCATAGCGTCCATCTGCGTAGGGGGCGGAACTAGTACGCGGACCAATCGTGCGGCGAGCCAGTTGGGTCTGCACCGCGAGTACACCAGCAGTCGCCGCACCCACTCCTAGTAGACCGCCACCACCCAACATCGCGGCTCGCACGATGCGGCCGACGTGAGCGCTATTGGCAGGAATCATTCGGAGAATCTCGGCGATCGCCGCTCCAAGAAAGCCGCTGTTCCTTCGGCGTGATCGGGATGCTGCAGCGCGATAGTCAACAGTTCTTCAGTCTCGGCGTTTTCCGACTGCAATCCCGCGAGGGCGAGTCCAATCGTTCGTTTCATAGCTCGGATAGAAACCGGGGCACCCGCACCGATCTGGGCCACCAACTGGTCCACCGCGGCGTCGAGGTCCTCCAGATGGACTACCTCGTCGACCAAGCCCACTCGCTCAGCCCATTGCGTGTCCACCCGGGCGGCAGTGAGCAACAGGCGCTTGGCTGCACTGGGGCCGATCAGGTCGACCAAGCGAGCCGTATCCGCTTGCGGATAGACCAGCCCAAGCCGGGCAGGTGGGATGGAAAACAAACTGTCGCGGGAACACAGTCGGAAGTCACACGCCGTGGCCAGGCCTACCGCGCCACCGGCGCAGGGTCCCGCAATCCGAGCGATGGTGGCGAGGCTGCAATCAGCGAGGGCATTCGTCGCGCGGGTTACCCGTTGATGGTTGGCCATACCCCATTCGACGCCACCAGCATTGGCGCGGTACTCCGCGACATCAGCACCCGCACAGAACACCTCGTCGGTGGCCGAGCGCAGTACCAATGCCCGAGTCCCCGGCTGATTTTGGGCGTACTCGATGAGCTGGGGTAGTTCCTCCCACATCTGTTGCGTCAACGCGTTGGCTTTGGCAGTGCGATTCAGGATCAGATGAACCGCGCCACCGTGGGTTTCCATCAAAATGTCATCAGAGGGCACGTCGTGACCCTACCGCTGCCGATTGTCTGATTCCGCCCCGCCGGGATTCGAACCGCTTTACCCTTTAGCCATGCCCGCAGCTTCCCCCGAAAACTTTGTGTCTGTCGATCTCGGTAGTGAACTCCGCGATGAAGTGGTGCTGACTAGGTCACCCGACGCGGTGGAGGCTGAAGTTGGCGGATCACGCACGTTGCTGGCGCCGCAGGACTTCTCGCAGTTCGACCTATCCGGCCCGCATGGCGAGGTCTGGGATCGGATTGACGGAACGCGACCAGTGGCGGAAATCGTCGACCTATCGGACGTCGTCCTGCCGGAACAGGCTGGGCCACCCCGCGACGAAAAATTGGGCTTCTTGGATGCGCTGATGGCCGCAGGGGTTGTTCACATCGACGATTAGTCATCCCCGGTAGCGGCCGAGTCGCCCCGGCTGCAGGACACGTGATGGATGTCTCGACTGTTGGTTATCGGTAGACGTGCACAACAGTTCCCACTCGACTGCGGTTGTAGAAATAGTCAGCCGCCCACATAGGTTCCCGGATGCATCCAGCGGAGGCCGGCTGCTTGGGAACAGGCACGTAGCCGTGGATTCCGTAGTTGCCGAGGAACGGCATGAACTTGTAGAGGTAGCCGATCCCTTTGGCGAAGATTCGGAATCGTCCTTCCGGAGTATTTCCGGTTTTGCCAGTGGAGACATGCAAGGTTGCTTTCACTTCGCCGTTTCGCACCAGCATCATGATTTGGCGAGTCTTGTCGATTTCTAGATGCGTGCCATTGCCGGAGTAGCGAGACTTCACTGGCCGAGCTTTGGCGAGGGTCTGCCAGGTCTCGGCGTTCATGCGGCCAGTACGCCGCAGTTCATGCGTCTTTTGGAATGCCATAACGACATCGCTGCTAGCCCGAGTGAATCGAGAGCCAACGCCGGGAATCAAGAAGTTCAGTTGCTTCA
This sequence comes from Actinomycetes bacterium, assembly GCA_022599915.1. Taxonomy (NCBI): domain Bacteria; kingdom Bacillati; phylum Actinomycetota; class Actinomycetes; species Actinomycetes bacterium. The sequence goes on along the minus strand of JAHZLH010000052.1, from coordinate 14,326 downwards.
GTTTTCGCAGCAGTGGCTTCACTACCGGGCTGCGATCGCCGGGTGAAAGTCGTGTCCCTTTGCTGTTCATGACCGTGCGGGCTGTGGCTGCGGTGAACTCGGCCGTTTCCGTGACGTTGATCCGCAGGCGGACATCGCCGAGTCGCTGCGCCGGCACCTTGAGTACGGCTTGGCCAGCATCGGCCGTGGTCTGAGCGAGTGGTTGCCCTTTCCAGTCGGTGACCTCGATCGCTCCGGCGTATGCTGCCGGGCTGACGGCTAGACGCAACGTGCCGGTGGCGAGGTAGCGGCCGCGGAATCGCTCTGGTGCGGTGATCTGCACCGGCTGTTGGGCGGTGGGGCTGGTCGCTGTCGGATCGGGTTCGGCAGCATGGGCAGCCATGGGCGCTGTGATCAGCAGGCCAGCGCTGACCGCACCAGCCAGAGTAGAAACAAGCAGCCGCATACCCCCAGGCTAGAACACCGCTGTCCGCTTTCGCATCGCGTTCTCGGAAGCAGACCGGCACGGGTCAAGATCCTGATGAAGGCCGCCAGTCACCGGAGGGGGCGCAGTCGAGGGTTGACGTTCGCTGAGAGTCGAAGGGTCATCGGAGTAGCGTGGTCGTATGCGCAGCGATGCCGAGACGGTGGATGAGTACCTAGCCGAACTACCTGAAGATCGGCGCGAGGCCGTAGCTCGGGTCCGCGACGTCGTCTTGGCGAACCTGCCCGACGGCGTGGTTGAGGTCATGAACTGGGGAATGATCACTTATGAGATTCCGCTAGCCACCTACCCCGACACCTACAACGGGCAACCGCTGATGTTCGCTGCCTTGGCATCGCAAAAGCGGCACATGGCGCTATACCTTCATTCGATCTACGCGGATGAAGGGGAGCGGGAACGGTTTGAGCAGGCTTATCGGGAGACCGGCAAGCGCATGGACATCGGCAAATCCTGCGTCCGCTTCCGGAACTTGGCGGATCTACCGCTAGATGTGGTGGCAGACGCAGTGGCTGCTATCGATGTTCCGACGTACCTGTCCAGCTACGAGCGCATCCGCAGCAGTAGCACGCGAGAATCGCAGTAGGTTCGGAATGAGGGATGACGGGAGAGTTGCGGGTAGTCACTAGGGACCACAGGGTGGACATGCGACAAGAGCGAGTAGCGATTTTCGAATCTTTCGGGAGAGAAAACCGTGAAGTTCTTCTCCATCTGTCGGTATTCTTTCGGTTTTTTTGTTTCGAGGGTCAATTCCTTGCTGCGCGCTGCCGATGATTGTGCAGACGGTTGCGAGAGGGCAGCCGTTGTTACCGACAACAGGCGGGGGATATTTCCATGCGACGCGTTCTTTTTGCAACTGCTGGTGTTTTGGCGTTAGGGGCGGGACTTATCGCCCCAACGGGTACAGCGCTGGCGGCAGACGCTGGCGGCAGTGCTGCTGCGGTGGAAGCAGGCAAACGCGGGAGTATCAAACTGACTATCAAAGGCCCAAAAGTCAATCCCGTTACCGGTGATGCGGTGATGATCAAGGGCGCGGCGAAGGTCAAGAAGAAGCCGGTGGCAAAAGCCAGGGTCATCATTGAACGTAAAAAGGCCAAAAAGTGGGTCACCGTTAGTAAGGCCAAGACCAACAAGAAGGGCAAGTATCGCAAGCAGGTGAAGCTGCCGAACAAGCCGACCGTGAAGCTACGGACCCAGTTGGTGAAGCCTCGTCGTGTGAAAAGTGTGACCAGCAAGACGATCACGGTCACGTTCACCCAACCCGCGCAAGCGCCAACTAGTCCGACCCCCACTAACAGTCCGACCCCCACTAACAGTCCGACCCCCACTAACAGTCCGATACCGGTCAAGACTGTGGCTGACGCACCCACCGGCGTGTCCGCAACCATCGATAACGATCGGGTTCTCGTGTCATGGAACGCACCGACCGCTGATGGTGGTAGCGAAATCACCGGGTACCGAGTGCAGGCCAATCTTGGGGCCGGATGGACGACTACCGTGGCCGACACCGAAAGCCCCGCCACTACCTACGCGGTAGGAGATCTGATGGAATTCACCAACTATCGATTCCGGATTGCAGCGATCAATGGGGTAGGCCTCTCTAATTTTTCTGACGCAAGCTCCCGGGTGAGCCTGCCCCAACCAGGCAAGGTGACCCTCGTATCCGCCTCGTCCTCTGGTGAGCAAGCCGATGGTTACTCATCCAGTCCGGTGTGGTCTCCGGACGGCTCTCGTGTTGCATTCACATCGTCGGCGACGAACCTTGTCGACGGCACCAACGGCAGTGACCAGTTGTTTGTGAAGACGTTGGCTACTGGGAAGGTGGAGTTGCTGTCGACGAATGCTGCAGGTGAGCAAGCCGATAGTTACTCATCCAGTCTCATGTGGTCTCCGGATGGCTCTCGTGTTGCATTTGGCTCATGGGCGACGAACCTTGTCGACGGCACCAACGGCTTCTTCCAGGTGTTTGTGAAGACGTTGGCTACTGGGGAGGTGGAGTTGGTGTCGACGAATGCTGCAGGTGAGCAAGCCGATCAGGGCGTGGACTCCATGTACCCGGCGGCGTGGTGGTCTCCTGACAGCACTCGCATCGTCTTCTCCTCCTACGCGACGAACCTCGTCGAGGGCGGCCACGATGGAAATGGTCACATTTTCATCAAGACGTTACCGCTCTGATTGACTCAGGCGAACAGGTTGTCCTCGGGTGAGACACATCCATAGAGTGGAATCGAATCTGTGCGGAGTGGACCCGATGGGTGCGATGTTGCGCAACGTGATGATGTTGGTCAGCATCAACGAGATCTGCTCATCATGCCGACCAGCGGCGGGGTGCACCGTCGAGTAGCGCCGCTGCTGCGGCGAGTGGGCGATGACTGGATCTAAGCGGATGCGGCTGGTTGCCTTGAACAATCTGCCCGGAGATGGCCGATTTCTTGGGGTGCCCTGATATGCACTCGAACTGGGATAAGTCCTACAGAGCGGGCAGTTCGTATCCGGTGTTGGCGTGACAGTCGTAGCCGTTCGGATTTTTGTCCAGATATTGTTGGTGGTAATCCTCAGCATAGAAGAATGGCCACTCCGCAGCCGGCTCAATGTCGGTGGTAATCGGGTTGAGTCCAGCGGCAGTGAGCACTGACTGGTAAACATTGCGGGTATGAATGGCGATGTCCCGCTGCTCAGGCGTGGTCCAGTAGATCGCGCTGCGGTACTGGGTACCCACGTCGTTGCCCTGCTGGTAGCCCTGCGTCGGGTCGTGGTTTTCCCAGAACACTTTGAGAATGTCGAACAGCGGCAGTTGGCCAGGATCGTAGACCACTTGAACCGTTTCGGTGTGCCCGGTTTGTCCGGTGCACACCTCCTCATACGTGGGATTACGGGTGTAGCCACCCTCATAGCCGACAGCCGTGGTGAAGACTCCCGGCAGTCGCCACAGTCGTCGCTCCGCACCCCAGAAACATCCCATGCCGAGGTAGATGTTCTTCCAGTCATCGGGGAAGGATTCGCGGCATTTCAGCGGTGTTCCCAAGATGGTGTGGGTTGGTGACCCGGTGAGGATGTCTGTGTCCCTACCAGGTAAGGCATGTTCCTGATCGACCATCTCGGGCCGGCGAAATCCGAAGAACGACATCCCCATATTGTGGCCGCGATTCGTCTCGCGTGCATCCCGATTGGCGTCGGACCGGCACTCTTCGGTCTAGTCGCCGGGATTTCTGTTGCCAGATTTACCGGCGTACCACGGGTCGATGTTGTCGTAGGTCGCGATTGGCAGGCTGGGCATTCCGCCCTGCGAAATAACGAACTTGACCATCTTGCCTCCTCGTTGCTGGTGCCCGGTGTGAGCACTGCGTTGTTTGCTTTCAGCTGGTTCTTGCCAAGAAACGACATTTCAAACGGAATCCGGTGAGTTTTTTCGCTCGGATCGCTTGATTTGGGTCGACCGCGGCTGCAGCGTGGCTGAGACAACTGCCGGTCGGGACTTACCCGTCGCGCGGGTGCGTCTGCCGGGCCCGGTGCAACGTCTCCGGCATTACCGCGGCTAGGGCAAGTGCGAGTGCCGCAGTGGCAGCGCCGATGGCAAAGGCGGGCGCGAAGCCCAGTTGGTCCGCCAGCAGTCCGGCGAGCAACGGGCCAATGATGGCGCCCAGGTCGGCGGTCATCTGGAATACCGCGATCACTGTCCCTTTCCCGGACGGCCCGACGACGTCTCCTGCTATCGCCGCGGGCGCGGATCCCATGAAGGCGCCGGCTAGTCCGCTGATAGCCATGGCGGTCAGGAACATTACGCTGCTGCCCGCGATGACTAACGCCAGCATCCCCAGCAGTGTCAACGCTGTCCCCAGTATCAGCGCGCGTTTTCGACCGTTGGTGTCGGCCAGTCGACCCGCGGGAAGCAGCAGCACTGCCTGGGTGCCAGCTGCGACGAGGAACCCGATGCTCGACAACGTGGCATCTTCCCGCAGTCCCAGTACGACGAAGAGCGGCACCAGACTGCTGCGGAGCCCGAAGGTGACTAGGCCGTTTGTGAGGTTGCCTGCCAATGCTGCGAGAAAGGCTCGATCTCGCAGCGCCTGCCCGAGTGTGGGCGGTGGATGATCCGCTGCCAACTGGGCTTGATCGCTGCTGGTGGGATCCTCCTTGCCGGGCGCAGGCGGCAGCAGTCGCCATGCAATCAGTGCGGCCACGGCCAAAGTCACGGCGTAGACAAAGAACGGTGCCCGCAGCGAAATTGCAACAACGGCGCCGCCAACTGCTGGTCCGGCTACGCCGCCAATCAAGAAGCCACCGTGAAAGGCTCCTGCTGCCCGACCGCGCTGTTCTGGGCGAGCGACTTTGAGAGTCAACGCCATTGCCGAGACGGTGAACATACTGGAGCCAATGCCGCCTAGGCCGCGCAAAATCAATAGCTGCGGGTAGTTCTGGGCCAGTCCCGCCAGCACGCTGGAGCAGGCAACGATCACTAGTCCGGTGGTGAGCACGCGCCGTTCGCCGATGCGATCGACGAAAGCACCAGCAACGGGGGATGAAATCAGCCGGGCCAACGCGAAGACACTGACCACCGCGCCCGCAAGCACAGCCGAGACACCAAACGACACCGCATAAATCGGGATTGACGGCACTACGATTCCGAAACCTAGCGCGACGCAGAAGGCAATCGCAGCGAGAACTTTGACCTCGCGAGGTAGTCCGCGCAGCCAGGCGCTTTCACTAACGAGATTCTTGGCAGACCTAGCCATCAATGACCGAGGACGGTGCGTAGGCGCTCTTCTCGCAGAGCGGTCACCTCGGGCTCATCCAGTTGCGGTAACTCCCGGCCCAGTGCCCAGCCCAGTAGTTGATCGGCGATATCAGGGTTGCGGACCAAGCAGGGGCCATGCAGGTAGGTTCCGAGGATGTGTCCGGAGACGCTGCCTTCGGTGCCGTCACCGTTGCCGATCCCGGACAGGACTCGTCCCAACGGGGCAACCGAGTCACCACGAGTGGTGCCGCCGGCGTGGTTTTCGTAGCCGGTGAGTCGCGACCGGTGACGTGCCTGCGAGCCTTGCTGCGGTTCGGCGGCGAGTTCGCCGACGGCTCGTTCCGGCAGTCGATCAGTGCGAATATCAATCAGCCCCAGACCGGGGGATGGCTGGCCATTGGCATCGGGGAAGTACTCGCCCAAGAGTTGGTAACCGGCACACACGGCGAAGATCACCGCGCCCGCGTCGGCCGCCGCCTTGATTGCACCGTCTGATCGCAATGCGTTACAGGCTGCGACTTGGGCGGTGTCCTCGCCGCCACCGAGTAGGTAGATATCGGCTTGTGCGGGGACCGCGTCGCCGGGTTGTACGTCGATGACTTCAGCGGAAAGCCCGTGGCGGTCACTGCGATGCAGCAGCGTGATCAAGTTGCCGGCGTCACCGTAGGTGCCTAGCAGGTCGGCGTAGATGCTGGCGATGGTCAGGTCCGCAGTCACGAGGGAACTCCAGTAGTGCGCAGGTGATGGAAGGCGGTATACGTGGCGGCGCAGTCGACCTGGTCGAGGTCACGCATCCCGGGCGGCAGCGGTGCATCGGGAGCGTAGGGGTCTTCGATGACCACATGGTCGACGCCGGCTTGCAGCAGCCGTACCGCTAGGTCGCGGCGGCGGAATCCGGTAGCCACTACGGTTCGGCCGCGTAATTTCTCGAACGGCACGTCCCACAACCACGATGGATCGCGACCATCGGCGTAGTCGGAGTTAATCGTGATGATCACTGGAGTGGGTGCGGGCGGCATGATGTCCAGCAACTCGGACCAGCCGGCCGGATTTTTGGCCAGCAGCAATCGGATCTGCAACGAGTCGACGGCAAAGGTGCCGTAGCGGCCGGAAACGGAATCAACAGTGGATAGCCGCTGCAGGCCAACTGCTGGATCTGCACCGAGCGCTGCCGTTGCCGCCAGCACCATGGTGGCGTTGGCGGCGTTGAATCGGCCCGGTAGCCCCAGGTTGGTGAGATCGAACTGGGTGCCGTCTGGTCCGAGCGCCCGCCACGGATCGGCCAGCAGCGACCACGATGGTGTGGGGCGTCGCCGGCCACAACCGGGACAGGACCAGTCTCCATCGCCGCGACGAAGGAGCGAGCCGCACTGAGCACAAACGGCGGAGTCGGATGTCCAGGCCTGACCGGCAGCCACCCACAGCACCCGATCATGTTCAGCAGCCGCGAACTCCACCATCGGATCGTCAGCGTTGGCGACCACCATCACCTGGGGGTGCTGAGCCAGCATGGCTCGCCACAGCCGGGCAATCTTGGCCACCTCATTCATCCGATCTAGTTGGTCGCGGCTGAGATTGCCGAGCAGCAGTAGCCCGGGAGCGGTTTGATCCACGATCCGGGGCAGGAACATCTCATCGACTTCAAGCACCGCTGTGGCTTGCGGGTCGGAATCGGCGAGGGTGACCACGATGCCGGTGGACATGTTGGCGCCGGTGGGTTGGGTAACGATGGGGCCGAGTTGCTCGAGCGATGAGGCCAGCAATCGAGTGGTGGAGGTTTTGCCGTTGGTGGCAGAAACCAGCGCCGCGACCCGGTCGTTAGCAAGATTGGTGATGGCGTCGGGGGCCATCCGCAAGATGACCTGACCGCCGATGACCATGCCTTCGCCCCGGCCAGTCGCGCGCGAGAGGGCGGCGGCCGCCCGGCCCGCCACGAGGGCGGTGCGGGTGCGCAATGGTGGGCGTTGCGGGCGAGTCACACCCAAACTGTACGCGGAACATTGAACGGGCCGGGAAATCTGCCTGCCACTGGAGCCTTCGGCCCACTATGGTTTTACTTATGAGTGAGAACGCAAACGGTCTACCCCCGGCGGATTGGTATCCCGACCCGCGTGATCCGGCGCAGGAACGTTACTGGGACGGCACTTCGTGGACGACGGAGACTCGTCCGGCTGGTGGGGCCGCAAGCCCTGCTCCAGCTGCAGCGGAGCCAGTGGTGACGGCTACCCCTGAAGTAGAGGCGGCGGGATTCGCCGTTTCGGAGCCAGTGGCTGCGGATCCGGCTTCGGCGCCTTCGATGTTGGGTGAATTCAGCTTGGCTGAGTCGCAGGAACCTGCCGCAGCTGAGCCTGCTGCTGGTGCCGCGGAAGGTTTTGACGTTGCAGCAGCAGGTTTTGCTACTGCGGCCGAAGAACCGGCAGTTCAGCCAGATGTGGCAGCTGCCGCAGCGGCCGGTGGGCTGGCAGCTGCTGCCGAGGAAGCGCTCGGCGTAGGTACCGGGACCTTCGGTGGTGTCGTCGAGCCCGCAGCGGCTGCTGCTGGTGAGTTAGTAGTGGCGACTGCTGAGGAGTTGGCTGGACATCGAATCAGTCGGATTCTCGGTGTCGTTGTTGGAGTATCGGTGCGCGCATTGGGTGCCACCGCCGATCACACCAGCTTGGCGGCCAGTCGCGATGAGGCGGTCACGCAGTTACGGAGTGCGGCAAGCGCCGCCGGCGGCAACGCGGTCGTAGCCATGCGGTTCGACTCAGCGGCCAACGCTGACGGCAGCACCGAAGTCATCGCCTACGGCACTGCAGTGGTCGCCGACCCGGCGTGAGCGGGCAACCGGCGTATCTGGCACTCGATATTGGCGGAACCAAGATCGCCGGTGGCGTGATTGGTTCTGGCGGTGAGCTGCTGGCCAGCGCTCAAGTGCCAACTCCGCCTGGCGGATCCGCTGAGGAGCTGTTCGAAGCAGTGAGCTTCGCGGTTGAGGCCGCGCTGAGCGAAGTTGATATCACTCCGCTCGCCCTCGGAGTGGGCTGCGGTGGTCCGATGAAGTGGCCCAGCGGTGACGTGTCGCCATTGAACATTCCCGGCTGGCGGGACTTTCCGCTGCGGGATGAGCTCCAGCGGCGCTTCCAACTTCCGGTGCGGATTCACAACGACGCGATTTGTCTGACGATCGGCGAACACCTCATTGGTAATGGTCGTGGTCTGGCCAACGTCATGGGCATGGTGGTCTCGACGGGGGTAGGGGGCGGCGTGGTCTCCGACGGACGGCTGCTGAACGGAGCCTCCGGCAATGCCGGACACATCGGTCACCTTGTGGTGGATCCAGCCGGGCCACGGTGCGTCTGCGGTGGCCGCGGTTGTCTGGAGGCGATCGCTCGCGGGCCGGCGCTGGTGTCCTGGGCTATCGAGCAGGGGTGGCGCAGTGCGGACCAGACCGGCGTGGCCTTGGCCAAATCCGCACGGGCAGGCGACGTCGTGGCGGCTGCGGCTTTTCAGCGCGGCGGGGTGGCCGTGGGGACCGCGATTGCGTCGGTAGCCGCAGTGTTGGATTTAGACGTCGTGGCTATCGGCGGGGGGATCAGTCAGGCGGGAGACCTGTTCCTGCCAGCGGTGTTCGAAGGTTTTCAACAGCACGCTGGGTTGGAGTTTGTCTCGCAGTGTCGAATCTTGCTGGCCCAAGAAGAATCCGCCCTCGTGGGGGCGGCGGCTCTGTTTATTTCGGGGGAGCGCTACTGGGCCGCAGCCGAGTAAAAATCCGCTATTCGGACCCCTCGATTTCGTGACTTTGTGATTACCGAGCAGGATTCGTAACCTAATCAAGTCACAGCGGCACTCGCTTCCCCCTCCGGAATGCACCCTGCCGCCTTTGGGAGAACGTGTGGTTCAACAACGTCCGGGTGCGCCGATTCTGGCGGGAATCCCCGATGCCACGGTCGCGCGGTTGCCAATTTATCAACGGGCACTGCTGCGGTTGCAGGAAACCGGCATCGTCACGGTTTCTTCTGCTGAACTGGCACGACTTACCGCAGTGAACGGGGCCAAGGTCCGCAAGGATTTGTCCTACCTGGGCTCATACGGCGTTCGCGGAGTCGGCTATGACGTCGAATACCTGCAGTATCAAATCAGTCGTGGTCTGGGACTAACTCAGAACTGGCGGGTTCTCATTGTGGGCGCCGGCAACCTCGGTCGCGCTCTGGCTCCCTACGCCGGGTTTGCTAACCGTGACTTCGAGGTAGTTGCCGTCGTCGATTCCGATCCGGCCCTCATTGGCAGCACCCTGGGCGAGGCCGGACCAACGGTGGCTGACGTGGCTGACTTGGAGCGGATTATCAGCCAAAGCGCGCCAGATATGGCGGTGATCGCTACTCCGGCAGATGTAGCGCAGGCGACCTGTGACCGGCTGGTCGCATGCGGCATCAACGGAATTTTGAACTTCGCTCCCGCTGTGTTGGCGGCGCCGAATGACGTAGAGGTGCGGGAAGTGGACCTAGGTCTGGAACTGCAGATCTTGGCCTTCCACGAGCAACAACGTCGCAATGGAGAAGCCACGATCGACCTGCGGGAACCATCGACTGATGAGGTGGCTCGATGACACTGCTTGCTGTGGGTGTTAGTCACCGCACTGCTGATAATGATCTGCTGGAGGCACTGGCCGCCATCGATAGTCGTCGGTTTGCTGCCGAACTGCTGGCGTCGCCTCACGTTGCTGAGGTGATGGCAGTGTCCACCTGCAACCGAGTGGAGATCTACTGCGAGGTGGATCGGTTCCACGCTGCAGTGGATGACGTCGTGGCCGGGTTGGCCAAAGGTGCCGGAATGACATCAGAGGAGGTCACTGCGCTGGCCTACGTTCACTACGAAGAACGCGCCGTGCAGCACCTGTTTGAGGTAACCGCCGGTCTGGATTCCATGGTGGTGGGCGAAGCGCAGATCCTCGGGCAGGTGCGTACTGCGCTGGTGGCGGCCCAAGAACTGGGCGCTGCTGGCCGGGAACTGAACGAAGTCGGCCAGGCCGCACTGCGAGTAGGAAAAAGAATTCGGACCCAGACCGGAATCGACCGGTCGGGCGCCAACGTGGTGTCGGTGGGCTTCGCGGAAGCACTGGAACAAATGATCGCGCTTGGCGGGACTGCTCGTGACGATGCGCAACTACTGGTCGTCGGTGCGGGTTCCCTCAGCGCGCTGGCGGTAGCCCACGCGCAGCGCAATCAACTGGGGGGCACCACCGTCATTAGTCGAACTCGTGCTCGCGCCAGCGAACTGGCCAACAACTACGGCGCCACGGATGCCGACCTGGCTGATCTTGATGAGTTATTGCTACAGACCGACTATCTGGTGTGCTGCACCGGAGCGGTGGGCACGGTCGTGGACCACGAACAAGTGGCCGCGGCCATGGTGCAACGACCGGATCGACCGCTAGTGGTGTTGGATCTGGCGCTGCCGCATGACACTGATCCCACAATCGCTGAAGTTCCCGGGGTAGTGCGTATCGACCTGACCTCGCTTGCTGATCGACCCGAGACGCATGCCGATCAACAGGATGTGACCGCCGCCCAGCAAATCGTGTCCGACGAACTTGACGACTTTGCCACCGCTCAGGCTGCGCGGGCGGTCGAACCGGTGCTGCTGGGTCTACGAGCACGCGGTTCGGCTGTGGCCGAGGCGGAGTTGCAGCGGATTCGCGAACGGCTCACCGGTTTGTCTGAAGAACAGTGGGAGTTGGTAGAGCAGGCCCTGCGTCGCACCGTCAACACGCTGATGCACACCCCTACCGTGCGGATCAAGCAACTGGCCAGCGATCCGAACGGGCAGCGCTACGCCGATGCGTTGAGTTCGCTGTTCGACTTACCTGGCGAGCGCGTTGAGCAAGTGACTCGACCCCGTGATCCGGAGTCGGAGGGCGAGCTATGACCGCCATCCGGATAGCAACCCGTCGCTCACCGCTGGCGTTGGCCCAGGCGGGTCACATCGCTACCGCCGTGGCGCAACGCAGCGGTTCCGAGGTGGAACTGGTGCATGTCACCAGCCTCGGTGACCGCAGTGAAGCCCCGCTGACGGAATTCGGTGGCGTCGGCGTCTTCATCGCAGCGGTGCGGGAAGCAGTGTTGGCCGGTGAGGCAGACCTAGCGGTGCATTCGCTGAAAGACCTGCCCACGGCCGCCCATCCGCAGATGCACCTGCTGGCTATCCCCACCCGAGGTAAAGCCAACGACGTGTTGGTGTCGCGCGCGGGAGGGGTTAAGGAACTACCTCCTGGCTCGCAGATCGGTACCGGTTCGCCTCGGCGGCGTTCCCAACTGCTGGCGCTACGACCCGACTTAGAGGTCGTAGATATCCGCGGAAATGTCGATACCCGCGTGCGCAAGGTCACTGACGGCGATTTCGACGGGGTGCTACTCGCCCAGGCGGGGCTGGCTCGGTTAGGTATCACCGAGGCCATCACCGAAGTCTTGTCCCCGGCTGACATGCTGCCAGCCCCCGGTCAGGGCGCGCTGGCGGTGGAATGTTCGGCCGCCGATAGCGACCGATTCGCTCAGTTGGCTGCCGACCTAGATGATCCAGCCACCCGGGCGGCAGTGACCGCTGAGCGGGCTGCCCTGGCCCGGCTGGAGGCTGGCTGCACAGCACCGATGGGGGCTGCTGCTGTGGTCAAGGCTGGCCAACTCCGACTACAGCTCGGGGTCTTTAGTTCTGATGGGGTCCGCACCGTGCGGACCGAGGTGTCTGGGCCGCCGGAATCGGCTGTCGATCTCGGTCGCCGGGCGGCAGAAGAAGCGCTCAATTTGGGCGCAAGCGTGTTGTTAGGGGAGTCTGTTCCATGAGGAGAATTGTGGGGGTAGCGCGTCGATGACTGCCAAGAAGAAAGAGAAGGTGCGCATGTCGTACGTTTCCCTGATTGCCGCAGGGCCAGGTGAAAAGGATTTGCTTACCGTTCGGGCCGCTGATCTGCTGCGAGAAGCGGACGCGGTAATCGCGGATGCCGACGCGGCATCGTTGGCTGAAGAGCTGGTGGACACCGAGCGGATTTGCCTCGCCGTTGACGACGACGGACTGCCGCTGGACCATCGGGCTCGCGCCCAGCTGGTAGCCAGCAAAGCCAAAAAAGGGCTGTCGGTGGTCCGGTTGATCAGCGGTGACCCCGTGTTGGATGGCTCGCTGTTCATCGAGATTCAGGCGCTGGCCAAGGCCAAGGTGCCGTTTGAGGTCATTCCGGGAGTCAGTCCGGTCAGTGGCATCCCCGCCTACGCTGGGTTCGGTCTGACCGGTGGCAAGTCCCGTGAGGTCGCGGTCGTGGACGCCCACGACACTGACTTGGACTGGTCGACCCATGTGCGCGCTCGCGAGACGCTGGTGATCCTCAATGGCGCGGAGCGAGCCGTTGACATCGCTGCCGAACTGCTGGCAGCCGGTCGTAGCGGCAAGACGCCAGTGGCGCTGACCAAAGACGGCACCACCATCGATCAGTTCACGTTGGTCGCCACCCTGGACACGCTGCCGGAGGCGCTCAAGGCCAGCAAGCAGTCACTCGCCGGGATCATGGTCGTCGGCGATGTAGTGCAGCAGCGATCGGTGATGTCCTGGTTCGAGACCAAACCGCTGTTCGGTTGGCGGGTACTCGTGCCCCGCACCAAGGAGCAGGCCGGTTCGCTATCCCAGCAACTGCGCTCCTACGGCGCAGTGCCGATTGAGGTTCCCACGATTTCGGTGGAGCCACCCCGCACCCCACATCAGATGGAACGTGCGATCCAGGGTCTGGTCACCGGCCGCTACGAGTGGGTGGTGTTCACCTCCACCAACGCGGTGCGTGCTGTCTGCGAACGGTTCACCGATTACGGCTTGGATGCGCGTTCATTTGCCGGGTTGAAGGTGGCGGCTATCGGTGATCAAACCGCAGCCGCACTGAAGGCGTTCGGTGTCACCCCCGACCTGGTTCCCGAGGAGGAGCAGTCCAGCAAGGGACTGCTCGCTGAGTGGCCGGAGTATGACTCGGTAGTTGATCCGATCGATCGGGTTTTCCTGCCGCGAGCCGATATTGCCACTGAGACCCTGGTGGCCGGTATGCAGGAACTGGGTTGGCAGGTTGACGACGTCACCGCCTACCGCACGGTTCGAGCCGCTCCGCCGCCTGCCGAGATTCGGGAAGCGATCAAGACCGGTGGGTTCGACGCGGTGCTGTTCACCTCGTCCTCCACTGTTCGCAACCTGATTGGGATCGCCGGCAAGCCGCATGCGACCACGGTGATTGCCTGCATCGGTCCAGCCACGGCCAGCACTGCCGAGGAGCATGGCTTGACCGTCGATGTGCTCAGCGAGGAGCCGAAGGTGACCATCCTGGCTCACAATTTGGCCGAGCATGGCGAGTCGCTGCGGCTAGCAGCGATCGAGGCTGGCGCACACACCTGGCGTCCCAGCAGCAAACGCGCCGCATCTCGCCGCAAAGCCACCTAAGATTATTTGGGTGAACCGTGATCCCTTAGTGCAGCGGCCGCGGCGACTACGCCGCAACGCCACCATGCGTCGACTCGTCGCCGAGACATCGCTGGTATCAGCCGATCTGGTGCAGCCGTTGTTCGTCGCCGAAGGCATTGCCGAACCAACCCCGATCGCCTCAATGCCGGGGGTGGTTCGGCACACGCTGGACTCGCTGCCCGCCGCCATCAACGAAGCGGCGGCGGCTGGCGTCGGTGGCGTCATGCTGTTCGGTGTGCCGCAACAGCGGGATGCCACCGGCAGTGCTGCGGTCGACCCCGAGGGAATCCTGAACCGGGCTATTGCCGTGGCAGTTGCTGCAGCGGGCGAACGGCTGTCGGTAATGGCTGATGTGTGCCTGGACGAGTTCACCGATCACGGTGCCTGTGGGCTGCTCACCGCCGATGGGGCTATCGACAATGACGCAACTGTGGCCCGCTACGCCGAGATTGCGGTGGCGCAGGCGCGCGCTGGGGCGGACATCTTGGGGTTCAGCGGCATGATGGACGGTCAGGTCGCCGGGGTGCGCACGGCGCTGGATGATTCCGGGTTTATCGACACCGCTGTGCTGGCCTACACCGCGAAGTATGCCTCCGCCTGGTTTGGCCCGTTCCGCGACGCGACCGGCACCCCGCGGGGGGTTG
>JAHZLH010000051.1 GCA_022599915.1 Actinomycetes bacterium | reverse complement strand
GACTGGTGGGTGACGTTGCACCGGAGGTCCGCGAGCGGGCCGGTTGGCTGGCACCGATGCCCGGCGGGGCGGGGCCGATGACTCGGGCCATGCTGTTGGTGAATGTGGTGGAAGCTGCGGAGCGCGCATGACAGCCAACGAGCACAGCGATGACGAGGCGCCAGCGGGCCCCCATCCGTTCAACCCGGAGCCACTCGACCCGGTAGACGAGCGTGCGGACAGCGCTGGCGAACTGGAAGTGGCGAGCCAGGGACCCGACGAACCCGTCGATGTCCCCTTGAACGTGGTGGCCCTGCAAGGAGTGACAGCCCGCGAGCGCGGTCGACCACTCATCTTGGTGCTACTTCTGGCGGTGTCTGGTCTGGCGTTGATGCTGGTGGACTTCCGACTCGGCACCTTGATCTTGGCCGGTTCCGCTACGACCGCGCTGATTCTGCGGGCCGTCTTGCCCACCCGACGGGCTGGCTTATTAGTGGTTCGCACTCGAACCATTGACTTGACGATTCTGTCGGCGTTGACCGGCTCGCTGCTGTTGCTGGCTCTGATCACGCCAGCCCAGTAATCACGGACCCGGTAGCAGTCACGGCAAAAGCCCGTCGTTAGGCTGGGATGCGGTCCCAACGGTTGCGATTGCTGCCGGACCCATTGTGCGCCGCTGACTCAGCGGCGTGCTCACCACCCATCAGGAGGAAAACTCGATGTCTCGCAAGGGCAAGGTCACTGTCGTCGGCGCCGGATTCTACGGATCCACTACCGCCAAGCGGTTGGCGGAGTACGACATCTTCGACACTGTGGTGCTCACCGATGTGGTGGACGGCAAAGCCGAGGGCCTCGCACTGGATCTGAACCAGTCCCGCGCGGTGGAGGGCTTCGAAACCAAACTCATCGGGCAGACCACCAGCCCCGACGGTGCCGGCTACGAGGTCATTGCCGGTTCCGACATTGTGGTGATCACCGCCGGGCTGCCGCGCAAGCCCGGGATGAGCCGGATGGACCTCATCGAGACCAACGCCAAGATCATGCGCTCGGTGGCAGAAAACATCGCCAAGCATGCCCCCGACGCGGTGATCATCAACGTGGCGAACCCGCTGGACGAGATGACCGCGCTGGCCCAGATCGTGACGGGCTTCCCCAAGAGCCAGATCATGGGTCAGGCCGGCATGCTCGACACCGCCCGTTTCACCAACTTCGTGGCCGAGAAACTGGACGTGCCTGTGGGCAGCGTGACCACACTGACCCTCGGCTCCCACGGCGACACCATGGTGCCGGTCCCCTCAGCCTGCAACGTCGACGGCAAGCCGCTGTCGGACCTGCTGAGTGAGGACGAGATCGAGGATTTGGTCACCCGCACCCGCAACGGTGGGGCGGAAGTGGTCGCGCTGTTGAAGACCGGCTCGGCCTATTACGCGCCATCAGCCGCCGCGGCTCGGATGGCCAAAGCAGTCATCGAAGACTCCGGTGAGGTGATGCCGGTATGCGCCTGGGTGGACGGCGAGCACGGCATCAGCGGCGTCTACCTCGGCGTTGAGGCCGAGATCGGCCGCGAAGGCGTGCGCCGCGTGGTGGAGACTGATCTGACCGAGACCGAGTTGGCCGGACTGCGCGAAGCTGCCGAGGCAGTCCGCGCCAAGCAGGCCGACGTCAAAGATCTCTGATCGACCGACCCCAGCAACCTCAAGGAGCACCCATGAGCAAGATCAAGGTGGCCAATCCGGTCGTCGAACTTGATGGCGACGAAATGACCCGGATCATCTGGGAGTTCATCAAAGAGCAGCTGATCCTGCCCTACCTGGACGTCGACCTGAAGTACTACGACTTGGGGATCGAAAGTCGCGACGCCACCGACGATCAGATCACCGTCGATGCCGCCAACGCCATCAAGGAGTTTGGTGTCGGCGTCAAGTGCGCGACCATCACCCCCGACGAGGCTCGGGTGGAAGAGTTTGGTCTGCAGCGGATGTACCGCTCGCCCAACGGAACCATCCGCAACATCCTCGGCGGGGTCATCTTCCGCGAACCGATCATCATCAGCAACATCCCGCGGCTCGTTCCGGGGTGGACCCAGCCGATCGTGGTCGGCAGGCACGCCTTCGGTGACCAGTACCGGGCCACCGACTTCAAGGTGCCCGGGCCCGGCACACTGACCATGACCTACACGCCCGCTGACGGTTCGGCGCCGATGGAGTTCGACATCTTCGACTTCCCCGGTGGTGGTGTCGCCATGGGCATGTACAACCTGGACGACTCGATCCGCGACTTCGCCCGCGCCTCGATGCGCTATGGCCTGTCCCGGGGCTACCCGGTGTACCTGTCCACCAAGAACACCATCCTCAAGGCTTACGACGGTCGGTTCAAGGACCTGTTCGCCGAGGTGTACGAAACCGAATTCAAGCAAGAGTTCGAGGCTGCTGGCATCAGCTATGAACACCGACTGATTGACGACATGGTGGCTGCCGCGCTGAAGTGGGAGGGCGGCTACGTCTGGGCCTGCAAGAACTACGACGGTGACGTGCAATCCGACACGGTCGCGCAGGGCTTCGGTTCGCTTGGTTTGATGACCAGCGTGCTGATGACCCCGGACGGTCGCACCGTCGAGGCGGAAGCAGCCCACGGCACCGTGACCCGGCACTACCGGCAGCATCAGCAGGGCAACCCCACCTCCACTAACCCGATCGCGTCGATCTTCGCGTGGACCCGAGGCTTAGCCCACCGGGGTCGAATGGACGGTACGCCCGAGGTCACCGGTTTCGCCGAGACGTTGGAGCAGGTCTGCATCGGCACCGTGGAGAGCGGCAAGATGACCAAGGATCTGGCGTTGCTGGTCGGCGACGACCAAGAATTCCAGACCACCCAGGAGTTCTTGGCGTCAATCGATGACAACCTGCAGGCGGCGATGGCCTGATCCGTCGTGCGTCTGATCACGGCCAACGTCAATGGCATTCGGGCCGCGTTGCGGCGGGGCGGCGTCGCCTGGTTGGCGGCGCAAGAACCCGACGTGTTGGCGTTGCAAGAAGTACGCGCCGACGACGACACCTTGCGTCACATCCTGGCGAACACCGGTTTCGCCGACTGGCATGTTGCTCATGCGGTGAGTGAGCAGAAAGGTCGCGCCGGGGTGGCGATCGCCAGTCGTGAAGAGCCGCAGGAGTTGCAGATTGGTTGGGGCCCGGGCGACGAGTTCAACCAGTCCGGCCGCTGGGTAGAGGTCGATCTGACGCTTCCCAGCATCGGTGAACTCACTGTGGCCAGTTGTTACGTGCATACCGGTGAGGCCGACACCCCCAAACAAGACGAAAAACTCCGGTTCCTGACCGCCATGTCAGACCGGATGGCCGAACTAACTGCCGCTCAGCGCCCAGCGGTGATCGCCGGTGATCTGAATGTGGCTCACGCTGAGGTCGACATCAAGAATTGGAAGGGCAACCTGAAGAAGGCGGGGTTTCTTCCCGAGGAGCGCGCCTTCCTGGATGAGTGGTTGGCCAACGGCTGGGTGGATCTGGGTCGAGCTCACGGCGGGGAAGGACCTGGCCCGTACACCTGGTGGTCGTGGCGGGGGAAGGCCTTCGACAATGACGCTGGCTGGCGGATTGACTATCTGCTCGCCACCGAGGCGCTGGCGGCGAGTGCTGCCGGTGTGTCGGTGGGTCGCGCTGACAGTTATGCCGAGCGCTGGAGTGACCACGCTGCTGTGACTGCCGACTTCAGTTTCTGACCGAGATCCGCCGACCATTCCCCGAACAGTTGTGGCTGTGCTTGCGGTTGGGTGCAGGCTGCGATTGTGATGGGGTTGTGGCGCGGGATTCATTGGTGGGCGCTGCGTGACCGGCGTGTGACCGGTATGTCTGGTTTGTCGGTTTCTTGTGTGGTGGTGTGGTGGTGAGGGGGGGTATTTCCCGGTTATCGCCGGCTTTTTAGGGTTAGGGTGCGGGGTATGCGCGTGAGGTCTCACGTACGGACTATGAGGAGAACCACCATGGTGACAGTTGCTGGGTCGAACACATCTGGTCGAGGGTTACCCAGAATGGGTGTGCTGCTGGTTGCGGTGGTGGGGCTGCTGCTGGGGTTG
>JAHZLH010000050.1 GCA_022599915.1 Actinomycetes bacterium | reverse complement strand
CACCTGCGTGCGAGAGGGGATGTGTGTCGTCCGACTTTCCGACAGCGGATCATGAACGATCTTCTGATCCCGCCTTTCCGCTTCACCACGGCGGCAAGATTGAAGTGCGCCCCACGGTGCGTATTCGAGACGCGGAGGGCTTGTCGCTGGCCTACACGCCAGGCGTAGCTCGGGTTTCGCAAGCTATCGCGGCCGATCCTGCCTTGGTTCATGATCTGACCTGGAAGTGCAACACCGTCTTGGTGGTCACTGACGGCACTGCGGTGCTGGGTCTGGGCGATATTGGTCCCGCCGCTGCGCTGCCGGTGATGGAGGGCAAAGCACTGCTCTTCAAAGAATTCGCAAATGTCGACGCCGTGCCGATCTGTCTGGACACTGGCGACGTCGCCGAAATCGTAGAAACGGTGCGGCGCATCGCGCCTGCGTACGGTGGTGTGAACCTAGAAGATATCTCCGCGCCGCGGTGCTTCGAGGTTGAAGAGCAACTTCAAGAGCAGTTGGACATCCCGGTCTTCCATGATGATCAGCACGGAACCGCCATCGTGGTGACAGCAGCGCTGATGAACGCGGCTGAGGTAACCGGTCGCACGCTGGCTGATCTGCGCGTTGTGGTCTCCGGAGCTGGTGCGGCAGGCGTTGCCGTCACCAACATGCTGCTCGACAGCGGTATCGGTGACATTGTCGTGGCTGACTCGCGTGGTCTGATACATCA
This sequence comes from Actinomycetes bacterium, assembly GCA_022599915.1. Classification (NCBI taxonomy): domain Bacteria; kingdom Bacillati; phylum Actinomycetota; class Actinomycetes; species Actinomycetes bacterium. The sequence continues at coordinate 8,715 of JAHZLH010000050.1, read as the reverse complement.
GCAGCGCGCGGATCTCACGCCGGTCAAGCGGAAACTCGCGGAGAGCACCAATCGAGCTGGCATTACGGGAACGATTGAAGAGGCCTTGGTTGGCGCAGACGTATTTGTGGGTGTTAGCGCTGGCAAGGTTGCTGAAGCTGCGGTAGCGCAGATGGCGCCGGAAGCGATTATCTTCGCGCTGGCAAATCCGGACCCCGAGGTAGACCCCACTATCGCGGAAAAGTACGCCGCAATCGTGGCGACCGGACGATCCGACTATCCCAATCAGATCAATAACGTGCTTGCCTTTCCTGGTGTTTTTCGCGGTGCGCTGGATGTGCGCGCGACGAGGATCACTCCGCGGATGAAGGTTGCAGCAGCGGAAGCGATTGCCGGGGTAGTGGGTGAAGACCTAGCCGCGGACCACATCATCCCCAGCCCTTTCAATCCGCGAGTTGCGATTGAAGTGGCTCGTCGGGTTGCCGAGGCCGCGCAGTTTGATGGAGTAGCTCAACTAGACAGTCCCGGTCGGGCTTGAGTGTTGGGCTGACAACGGGCAGGAGAGCGCATGTTTGCCGTCTACGCCGAATCCTTCAACGCGGAAGACCCACTAGCCGGGCTAGTTGTCGGCGAGCAGCCGGAGCCGAAACCGCGACCAGGCTGGGCCAAAGTTCAGGTGCGTGCTGCCAGCGTCAATCATCATGACCTGTGGACTTTGCGTGGCGTGGGGATTACTGCCGATCGGTTGCCGATGATTCTTGGCTGTGATGCTGCCGGCGTAGACGAGCGGGGCAATCCAGTACTGGTCTACCCGGTAGTGGCAGATCCGTCGTACGAGGACGAATCGCTGGATCCACAGCGAAGCCTATTGTCTGAGGTTTATCCCGGTACCTTTGCGGATTCGGTGATGGTGCCGCAGCGGAACTTGTTGCCGTTGCCGCCATCGATGACGCTAGCGGAGGCTGCCTGCCTGCCAACCGCCTGGCTGACGGCCTACCGGATGCTCGCGGTGAGGTCTGACTTGAAGCCCGGTGACACCGTCTTGGTCCAGGGGGCTGGTGGCGGTGTTGCCACGGCGGCGATCACGTTGGGGCGAGTTATGGGCTACCGGGTGTGGGCCACTTCTCGGGAGGAAGCAAAGCGAGTTGCGGCTCTCGACATCGGGGCACATCAAGTTTTTGAGGCGGGAGCTCGGTTGCCAGAGCGAGTAGATGCGGTCATGGAGACGGTGGGAGCAGCGACGTGGGAGCACTCGCTGAAGTCACTCAAGCCGGGTGGCCGACTTGTCATTTCCGGTGCAACCTCCGGACCAAACCCGCCGGCCGATTTGGCACGGATCTTCTTCAAACAATTGGCAGTGGTGGGTTCCACTATGGGGACGCGGCACGAACTGCAGCGGCTGATTTCGCTGTGTGACAGCACCGGAGTGCGGCCCATCGTTGCTGATGAGTTGCCGATGTCGGAGGCCGCGGATGCCATTGCTCGGATCGCTGCTGGCGATGTTTTCGGCAAACTCGTGCTGACTCGGGACTGACCTCAAAAGGGATACTGAACATGTACGACAGTGACCGTGGCATTGAAGAACTGCAGCAACGACTATCCGGCGAGACGATGGCAGTTGAGTGGTTGGCGGACCAGATGCGAACTTTCGTTGACCTCTATCCGGAGTGGGAGGATGCCATTGGCCGAATGGCCTCGTTCCTCGCAAGAGAATCAGACGATTAGGCCAGTCAGTTCCCCTTGGTCATCCCAATGGGCCATCGCACTCGGAGTAGTGCTCCTAGGCCTTGGCCAGTGGCCTCATAGACCAGCAGGAGTCGTACCCCGGGTAGTACGCGGACGGACTGTCGTCTTTCCACAGCGAAATGCGAACGTTATTATGGCGTTGCCCCGCAGATTTCCTGGATTTCCGATCACATCGAGACTTGTGTGGGCTGCCTCATAGTCTGGGAGGAACGTTGCTCGGTGAGTTAATGCTGCGGCCCATGGATTTACTCCTCAAAATTTCTGTTCCGTTCGCATCCGAAGAACCGTCTCCGGAAGTCTCGGTTCCCTCGGAAGAGGACGTCGAAGAGGCGCTCAACACCCTCCAAGACAACCTTGGCGATGTGAACTGGTGGTGGAACGTAGTAGTTCCACACCTTTTCCGAGCAGCAGTCATCATCATCGCTGCGATCGTCTTTCGCCGAATTCTTGTCAAGGCGATTAATCGACTCGTCAAGAGCAAAGTCCACAAGAAGAGAGTCGGGGTCGACGGAAAGTCCTCCCCGAGCACGACTGCAGTCATCGATGCCAAGCGAGCAATGCAGCGTTCCGAGACCCTGGGATCGCTGTTCAAAAACGTCGCCACGATCATCATCTACACCTTTGCGTCCCTCATGGTGCTTTCCGTACTGGGTTTCCCCGTCGGACCGCTATTGGCCGGCGCAGGAATTCTCGGTGTGGCGCTGGCATTCGGTGCTCAATCGCTAGTGGCAGATTTCCTTAGCGGCATCTTCATCATCATGGAGGACCAGTACGGCGTTGGGGACGTAGTTGACGTTGGCGATGCCATCGGAACCGTCGAAGAAGTCACGCTGCGAATCACCAAGATTCGTTCGGTAGACGGGGTGCTGTGGTTCGTCCGCAATGGTGAAATCGTCCGGGTTGGCAACAAGAGTCAGAACTGGTCGCGAACTGTGTTGGACGTGAGCGTCGCCTACCAAACTGACCTAGCGCACGCTAAGGAAGTCCTAGCAAAAGTCGGTTCTGACTTGTACCGGGATCGAGAACACGGACACCTGCTCTTGGATGTTCCGGAGGTGTGGGGTGTCGAAGAACTCGCGGCTGACGGGATCTTGATCCGATTGGTTGTGAACACAAAGCCAGGCGAGCAGTGGACAGCCTCCCGATTGCTCCTGGAGCGGATCAAGTACGCATTCGACGAACATGGAATCGAGATCCCCTTCCCGCAGCGCACTGTATGGGTTCGCGGGGATGAAGATGTACCGAAGGTGCTGGAAAGTCAGGCTAAGAAACATCGGCCCATGGATCAGTCGAAGAGGACGCCAACAGGTTTCAGCACGGACCCCGAAGGATTCGACCATGACGGGGACGGTGCGCCGGACGGTGACGGCGCCGGGGGCGACGGCGGCGGCGACGACAATTAGTAGCGGCCGACGTTCCCATTCTCCCCGGTCATACCCGGATTAGGAGAAGGCCTCCTCGATGATCGCGCGTTGTTCGCGCTCGTGCCGATGGTGAGAGCCAACTGCGGGTGAAGACGAGGCGGGTCGGGAGATCGGTGTGATCACGTGCTGCGTGATCTGCGGGTAGTTCATGGAGATGAACTGCCACGCTCCCTGGTTAGCCGGTTCCTCCTGCACCCATAGGAAGCGAGCGCTGTCTGGGTAGCGATCCAACTCCTCGGGCAGTGTGCGCACCGGTACCGGATAGGGCCGTTCGATTCTGACGATCGCGACATCGTCAGCCCCGCGGCGCTCTCGCTCAGCGATTAGTTCGTAGTAAATCTTGCCACTGCACATGATGACCCGAGTCACGCGATCTGGGATCACGTGCTTATCGCCGATTACTGCCTTGAAGGTTCCGGAAGTGAAGTCAGCTAGTGGTGAGGTAGCTGCTTTTGCGCGCAGCAGTGATTTCGGGGTGAAGATCACTAGTGGTCGGATCATGCGTGACAGTGACTGCCAACGCAACAGGTGGAAGTAGGACGCGGGAGAGGACGGAATCGCGATCGTCATGTTGTCCTCAGCGCACATCTGCAGATATCGCTCCATACGAGCAGAGGAGTGGTCCGGCCCCTGACCCTCGTAGCCGTGCGGCAGTAACAGCGTCACGCTCGAACGCTGCCCCCATTTCTGTTCACCAGAGGAGATGAACTCATCCAGAATCGTTTGCGCACCATTCGCGAAATCACCGAACTGGGCTTCCCACATGACCAGTGCGTCCGGCCGCGCCACCGAGTAGCCGTATTCAAAGCCCATCGCGGCGAACTCGCTGAGGAATGAGTCGTAGACGTAGAGTTTGCCGCCGTCCGCGTAGCAGCGCTTCAGCGGTTTGTAGTGCCAGCCGGTGGATTTATCGACGATCACCGCATGTCGGTGCCCAAAGGTGCCGCGGCGCGAATCCTGTCCGGCGAGCCGAACTACCCGGCCCTGATTCACCAAGGAGCCCAGGGCTAGCGCCTCGCCCATACCCCAGTCGATCCAGCCGTCCTCGACCATCTGAGCACGACGCTTGAGCTGGGTCGCCAACCGCGGGTGAACATGGAAGTTGTCCGGCAGTTGAAGTTGTGATTGCACCACCAACTGCACCTGATCATCGGTAATGGAGGTGTCCACTTCGGCAGCGGGTCGCTGCGGCTTGAGCGCCTGGGTACCTTCTCGTTCTACCTCGGCCGACGTGGGGGTGAAGGACTCCTTGGGCCCGAGTGAGTCCCGGGTTTGCTGGAATACATCCTCCAGTCGCTGCTGGAAGTGCTTCAGTGCTTCCTCGGCTTCTTGAACGGTGATATCACCGCGACCGATCAGCTGCTCGGTATAGGTCTTTCTCGTGGAGCGCTTTTGATCGATGATCGAGTACATCATCGGTTGCGTGAGGCTCGGGTCGTCGGCTTCGTTGTGGCCTCGTCGCCGGTAGCACACCAGGTCAATCACGACGTCCCGACCGAAGCGCTGCCGGTATTCGAATGCAAGTTTCGCCACCCATACCGCCGCTTCGGGATCGTCACCGTTGACGTGGAAAATCGGCGCCTGCACCATCCGAGCAACGTCGGTGGAGTACTCCGAAGAGCGACTGTGCCGGGGTGAGGTAGTGAATCCCACCTGATTGTTCACCACAATGTGGACGGTGCCGCCGGTTCGGTACCCCTGTAGTTGCGACAGGTTCAGCGTCTCTGCGACAACGCCCTGACCGGCGAACGCCGCATCACCGTGCATCAGGATGGGCAGAATTTGATGTCGCCGGTCTTTGGGCAACTGATCCTGTTTGGCGCGCACAATGCCTTCCAGCACTGGGTCCACCGCTTCCAGATGGGACGGGTTGGCGGCAAGGTAGACGCCGGTTGCCGCGCCGTCCTCGGCGACATACTTCCCCGAGGTTCCCAGGTGGTACTTGACGTCGCCAGATCCTTGTACGGAGCCGGTGCCGTAGTTGCCTTCGAACTCTTCGAAGATGTTTGAGAACTGTTTTCCACCGATGTTGGTGAGTACGTTGAGTCGACCGCGATGGGGCATCCCGATGCAGACCTCTTCAATATCGTCACGGGCCGCTGCGTCCATAACGGCATCCAGCAGCGGAATGACGGATTCACCGCCCTCGAGGGAGAATCGCTTCTGCCCGACGTACTTGGTGTGCAAGAAGGTCTCGAACGCTTCTGCCTCGTTAAGTTTGCGCAGGATACGCAACTGCTCTTCCCGAGGCACTCGCTCGTGCGGGGCCTCGACGCGTTCTTGAATCCAGTCCCGCTGCTCTGGGTCCTGGATGTACATATATTCAATACCCACGGTGCGGCAGTAGGAATCACGCAGCACACCCAAGATGTCTCGCAGCTTCATCAGCGGCCGGCCGCCGAAACCACCGGTGGCGAACTCCCGATCGAGGTCCCACAGGGTCAGATCGTGCTCCATGACCTCCAGATCTGGGTGGTACCGCTGGTGATATTCCAGTGGATCAATATCGGCGATCACGTGACCACGAACTCGGAACGCGTGAATCACCTCTTGCACTCGTGCCGTCTTATTGAGGTCCGTGTCGTGGGTGGCGGAGATGTCTTTGGACCACCGGATCGGTACGTAGGGGATCCGCAAGGCGTGAAAGACCTCATCGTAGAAGCCGTCCTCACCCAACAGATACCGGTGCACCTGACGTAAGAAGTCACCGGACTGTGCGCCCTGAATAATGCGGTGATCGTAGGTAGACGTGATTGTGAGGGTCTTGGAGACTGCATTGCGAGCGAGAGTTTCGTCGCTGGCGCCCTGCCATTCAGCGGGATAATCCATGGCGCCCACGCCGACGATGGCTCCCTGTCCGGACATCAGTCGCGGGACCGAGTGGACCGTTCCGATGGTTCCTGGATTAGTGAGGGTGATGGTTGTACCGGCGAAATCCTCGATAGCGAGTTTTCCGGTGCGAGCCCGGCGGACCAGATCTTCGTAAGTTACCCAGAACTCAGCGAAGTCCATGGATTCAGCCGCCTTGATGCTGGGCACCAGCAGTTGTCGGCTGCCATCGGGCCGAGGCAAATCAATGGCCAGACCAAAGTTCACGTGAGCTGGAGTCACCAGTACTGGCTTACCTTCGGACTCTCCGAACGAGCGGTTCATCTCCGGGAGCAGTTTGAGAGCCTTAACGACTGCGTAGCCGATCAAATGGGTGAACGAGACCTTGCCGCCTCGGGCTCGCTTGAGGTGGTTGTTGATGACTACCCGGTTGTCGATCAGAAGCTTCGCTGGGACTGCTCGCACGCTGGTGGCGGTGGGGATCGTCAGCGACTCCGCCATGTTGCTCGCCACTCTGGCCGCTACACCCTTGATCGGTGCCGAGGTGGTGTCTTTGGCTGTTGGCGGGGCTTCCTTGATTTCCGGTGTGTTGAGGATGGCGGACGTAGGAATATGACGGTCGCCCATGGGTGGTTGGGCTACTGGCTCAAAGTCCTCCGCTGGGGAGGTGGTAGGCGCGGCAGGCGATTTGGCGGCAGCGGCCTCGGTCGCCGATCCATCGGCAGAGGCTCGGGCGGCAGTTGCGGCGGGAGCGCCAGACTCACGCATTTCCTCTGCTGGCGATGTGGGGCTGGCGTGCTGCTCTCCGGTGGCGGCATCCGTCAGCGTTGCATGATCCTGCAGCGCCTCATCGCGAGTCGCGGTGTAAGAGTCGGGTTGGTAATCGGCGAAAAAGTCCCACCAAGCAGGGTCAACTTTGCTGCGGTCCTTGAGGTACTGCTGGTATAGCTCGTCAACGAGCCATTCATTTGCACCAAACGGATGGGTAGGGGATTCCGCTGTCACGCCGGTTCCTTCTGCAGTAGCCACTATCCATAGGATAGTCGGCGTTTAGCGCCGCTGGCACACCTTAGCCATCACTAGCTGATGTTTGATGCTGCCGAAGTGCGCCGCTACTGCCAGAGGCGCACCGTGGGCACGCAATTCGCGGATACCAAATCACATTCAGTTCCACTGCCAATCGAGCTATAACTGGTGGCATACTCCTGGAACTGCCACTGCAGAATCAAGTCGTTGGGCTTCAGTTCAGTAGCGTCGGCTTGCGACTGATCCCAGCAGGCACCGGTGGCTTGCCAGTTCCCGACCTGTGCGCCACAGATCGTGGCACTCACTACCCCAACTGCAGCGAAGTTCGCATTATTTCCGCCGTCGGTTTGCCAGGTGCTAGCGACTGGCAGCAGTACGGTCTGGTCCACGATGTTGGCGAGTGCGGTCTTGATGCTGACGGAGTTGAAGTTGGCGCCGGGATCGCCGGACATTTCAGCATCAGGGATGGTCACGGTGCCGTCGTAGCCGAAAGCGGTCCAGTCGGCGATGTCCGTGGTGGGATTACTGCCATCGTCGAAGTCCACCAGTCCCCAGTTGCCGCTGGGGGTGAACTGACACGGCTGATCTTCTTGGGCGTTGCCACCGCCGTATAGCGATTGATACGTGTCTCCGGCAGTCAAGCCAGCGATCTCGGTCTCGCATACCGCGTATGGCCGTAATCCGGCATAGCCGGGGGAGCCCGATACCCGGGCTACGGCGGCAGTTCCGGGATTGAGCGTGTCGACACCAAGAATTGCTCCGAAGAAGGTGTCTAGCGTGCTCGAGTTCTGCACTTCCACCAAAATGCTGTTGTCGGGCTGGCAGGAGACGGCCACGGCCGGATCGCCATCGGATCCCTTGGGTCCGTTCTCGTTGTGAAGTTCAGTGGCAGCTGCGGTCGCTACCGGAGCCAGTGAGGCAGGGTCACACCCCACACCCGCTAATCGATCGTTACTGAACTGTTGACCGGCCGCTCGGGCACCTGCGAGTGCACTAGCATCGGCGGTCACTGATAGTTGCCGCTTCACGGAATAGGCGTACCCAAGGTCCACCGCGAAAGCCGCCATGCCGAACAGCACTAAAGACAGCACGGCGACCAGGATCGCGACTGCTCCGTCATCGTTGCCGACTTCCTGCTTGAGGTTACGGCGCTGCTCATTTGGCTGTGGTGTGGTCATCGAACTCACCACTCGCAGCGGTAGACAGCCGTGCCGTCAAGATTAAATCGACCGGGGAATCCCGGAATGGGCATTGGGATAAGCAAATCTGCCGAGAAGGAAGCAGTCACGGTGAGGTCCTGGCCAGTCCCAGGATCAGCTGCACAGGCGGCATCATCAACCACCATGACGTTCGCTGGATCCATGGCGAGCGTCCCCACCAACGCGCTGCGGACCTCGGCGGACACGTCCGCGGTCGGTCCGCTCCCGGCGACAACTGCGGCTCGTGCCCCTTCACGAACTGCGTTATTGAGAGCGAGCTTCTGACTGAAGAGTGCGCCGAAGTTAATGATCCCAAACACGACAACTAGCAAGATCGGTACGACTAACGCGAATTCAACGGCACTTGCGCCGCGATCGCCAGCGATAGCCCAACGTCGTCCTGGACGGCTGGTGTCTTCTTTTTCGTTCATCACAACTTCCTCCTGGCGGCAGCGTAAGTAGGGCTGCTATCGCCGCGGATCAGCCGAATGGTCTACCCCGCCATGGACGTT
>JAHZLH010000049.1 GCA_022599915.1 Actinomycetes bacterium | reverse complement strand
TGTCAACCGTTTGGACGACCCGGATCCAGCCAAACGTCAACGTCACACCGACCAACTTTCCGATTACCTGGAAGCGCCCAGCAGGGAACCTATTAGTGCGGGCAGGGCCCGTACCTAATCCGGAAAGACCGGACAGACAAAGGAAAGAGGAAACCATGACCCGCGAAATCGTTCGTAACGAAGAGGGCGCTTCGGCTGTAGAGTACGGCCTGTTGATCGCCGGTATCGCCGCTGTGATTGTGGCAATCGTGTTCATCATCGGCCGCCAGGTGGATGCTGGCTTCACCGAGGTCAGCGAGGAACTACCGGCCGTTGCGGCCCCTGCCGCCGCTGCCCCAGCCGTCATTCTGTGACTCAGGCTCACTATGCGTTGGCTGGCGAATCTCGACTCGCCAGCCAACGCAATTCCTGGGGCAACTGCGCGAGTAGTCCCCAGTCCAATCGCCCCAGGACACCAGCAGGAGGTAACTGACATGTGTCCCCAGTCTTTCGTTGAACTGCATGCCTTCGATTCGGAACGCGGTGCTTCGGCAGTGGAGTACGCCATCCTGGCTGCAGCGATCGCTGCGGTGATCGCACTGTCGGTCTTCGCGGTGGGGATAGCAACGGGCGGGAGCTTTTCCACGACCTGCAACAACATCCAAGCGAGTTCGGGAGGCGACCTCGCCTGTTAGTCGTTTGCAGCGTTCAGCCAAGCCACCGGCTCGTAAAGTTAACTGTGCCTCGTCCACAATGGACGGGGCACAGTCGTGTTTGGTGGATACATCCCCCCGGAAAGAGATGGCTGCACGCCAGGACCCAAAAAGAATTTGCGAGGCTAGCGGGTGCCGATCTTCCGGGTCAGCGAGCGTGATTCTCCGATGCGGTTCTTTGCCGTCACGCGCAGACGATATTTGGTGTCGGGGCGCAGCCGCTTGATTCGGTACTTGGTTCGCTGTGTGGCTCCACGGTTGCGCCAGATGTCGCCCCCTGTCCGTTTCACCTCGAATCGGTAGCGATTCGCATCTTCGGCAGGCCGGAATCTGACGACAACATTGCGCGATCCCCGTTTCTTCACCCACAGGCGCTTCACTCGTTTGGGTGCTTGCAGCGTTTCGGAGGTCTGCTGCGGAATTGTCTCCGGGGCGGGGCTGGACGCTGGGGTCGTTAACGTCACTAGTGTATTGGGCGATCCGACCGCTAGCCGAATCAGTTGGAGTACGTCTTTGTGGCTGCTGGTGAGGACCCTTTCGCGGATCTGGGTAACGGAAAGTTCCGGCTGTAAGCCCCACAGAACAGCAGCTACGCCAGCCACGTGCGGCGCGGCTTGCGATGTGCCGGAGAGAACATCCCCGGTGGTAGTGGCGGGATCGTAGTGCGTGCTGGTGATGCTCTGACCGGGGGCATAGAGGTCCAGGCAAGTCCCCCAGTTGGAGAAGCCAGCCTCGGCGTCTGAACTGGTACTGGCTGCGACGGAGATGGCGCCGGGCGAACCGGCTGGCGAGAACTGACAAGCATTATCACGTTGGTTACCAGCGGAGGCGATCGGCAGAATCCCATTCACTGCCAGTGATGCCACCGCCTGATCGATCAGCGTGGAGCGATCCGCTGCCCCAAGGCTCAGGTTCGCGACCGCTGGCCCGCCCCCGCGGGCTTGGTGGTCGGCGACGATCCAATCGATGGCGTCGAGTAATCCGCTGGATGTCCCAGTACCAGCGCAGTCCAGCACTCGCACCGGAATGATGGAAGCTCCAGAGGCGACGCCATAGCGACTGGAGCCGATGATCCCGGCGACGTGGGTCCCGTGCCGGTCGCAGGATCCGCCGGGCTTGCCCGAAACGACGGTATGTCCCGGCAGTAATCGCTCACCGAACTCCGGATGCGGGGCGACACTGCCATCGATGAGGTACACCGCGACGCCAGACCCGTCGCCTGTCGGGCGGTACCAGCCGTCCAGCCCAAACTGTTGATCGAGTCGGTCTAGGCCCCAGACATTCGTGCTGCGTGGTGCAACTGCGCCGACTTGGCTGACCTCGCTAGCAGTGGTTTGCTCGTGTGCCGCTATTGGCAGATCTTGCTCAACTAGGACCGTGTCAGCCTGCTGGTTGAGTTGCGCCGCCTCGGTGGGGGTCAGGGAGCGCACCTCGCGCTCCGGAGTGCCGGCGGAGCGAGTGACGGGACCTCCGTCTGCCGGGTCCTCGGCATCGTCGGCTACCACGATGTAGTCCGATCGATCTTCGGAAGCAGCGCTGGGTACGGCGGTGGCTAGCGAGGTGGGCAGCAGCAATGCCGTGGCTACGCCCAGTAGCAGTCCCGATCTACCCATAGCCCTTGCCTCCCACAACTGGGATGTCGGCGGTGTTCTCCCCATTATCCACTCGCTTCCCCCGAATGTCGCAGGTAGAACTAAATCTAGGTCCCGCACGAGGGCGGTCGGCCCTATTTGGTTCGCACTTTGGTCTTGGAGGACTTGGACCGCTCGGGGCCCGACTTGCCGAAGACCTTGACCTTGTACTTGGCCTTACGGTCCAGACCGGTAAGAGTCACGGATGAGCTGGGGACCTCGAACGACGCTTTCGTCTTGCCGCGAGTCCGTTGCTTGATCTTGATGACGTAGCTCTCGGCGGCAGCAATAGCGTTCCAGGACAGCTTCGCCCGTTTTTTCCCAATCTTCTTGCTCACCTTCCCGGGGCTGTAGTCGGTTAGCGGGGCTGCTTGAACCGGGTCAGGTATTGGCGGTGGCATGGGTATTTCAGCGGTCTCGGGGACTGGCGCGGGTTCCGGCGCTGGATCTGGAGCTGGCGCGGGTTCCGGCGCTGGCGGATTGGATCCGTCGAACCGAACGTAGAGCAATCGGTTGGGAGAGCCGGCAGGAGTACTAGAAAGTTCGCCGGTGGTCGCCCACTCCTGGATGCCAGTTGCGATCTGGCTCGCATTGGCCCCTGGAAAAACGCTCCAATAGATGGCTACTGCGGCTGCGACGTGGGGGGAGGCCATGGACGTGCCGCTGTAGCTGACACCTCCGGTCTGGCCCACTCTGGTGGAGCGAATACTCGAACCCGGTGCGAACAGATCGAGACAGGTTCCGTAGTTGGAGAAGCCCGAAACAGTGTCGGAAGAGGTGCTGGCGCCAACGGTGATTGCCGCGGCTGCGCGAGCCGGTGACTGGCTGCAGGCATCGGCGGTATCGTTGCCAGCTGCGGCAACGACCGGGATCCCTTGCGCGACGACTTCGGCCACCTTGGCATCCAGGAAACTGTTCGCTGAACCGCCCAAACTCATATTGACGACAGACTTCGCTGCCGCATTCGTTGCGATCCAGTTCAACGACTGAATCACTTTCGACGTTGATCCGTAACCGTCGCAGCTCAACGCTTTGACCGGGTACAGTGTTGCTTGCTTGGCCAGACCATAGACGTTGGATCCGACCGTGCCGGCCACATGCGTACCGTGGCCGTTGCAGTCGTCAAAGTTGTCACCGCCGGTGGCGTCGTAGCCATCGCCGATCCGGCCGGCGAACTCCGGGTGATCGAGGTCGATACCCGTGTCGATCACGTAGACGTGCACTCCGCTGCCATCACCGGGTGGCGTGTAGCTGCCGTCTCGCCCAGAGCGCTGATCGCTGCGGTCTTGCCCCCAAGTCGCTGCATCGCCGGAAATCGTCACTGGAGTGTCGGGGACGACCTCACGAACTCCTGGTTCATTGGCCAGATCTTGTGCCTCAGCGGGAGTGAGGTTAACTACTGCGCCTGTGAAGATTGGACCAGACTGCTTGTCTTCGATATCTCGCTTGCGGACATCAGTTCGGTCAATCATCTCGGCGACCGAGGTGCCGTTACCGAGCTCCACCAGGTAGTCCTGTTGGGCGGTCACCGACTCCTGCGCGTCGGCTTGGCTGGGGCTAGTCTCAGCCGCAGAAACGCTGGCGGACAGTGGTACCAGTGCAGTAGCGCATAAAGCGACTAGGCTAACCCGAGCAAGGTGCCCAGTAGTCCTCTTCATGACTACCCTCCGGGATCCGGAACCCAACAGATCTTTCCCCCTGGTAGTAGTGTCGGCAGGCAGAAGTGTTTCTTGAGCGAACAGCCGGAATTTCTAGGCGTGATTCACCCGATCAGAGGACAGCAGCGGCGCAACTGCCCGAATTTTCTGTGAAGTGGAGGCGTCCCCATTACTCGCTTGCCGACATTTAGTTGCCGAGATCCACAGTTCAGTTACGAAAACGGGTGTCGGGTCAGGTGATCCGCCAAGGCCGAGGCGAAGGCCGGGCCGGCGCCTACGGGGGGCGCGAGCTCGGCTTTAGCGGCTTCGGCTGCTGCCGCGATCCGATCAGCTAGCACTCCCTCGCCGATCACCAGCGGACCACCAGCGAGTCGGCATCAGCCTGTTCGCTGACCTGGCCTGGGTTGAGTGCCACCGTTACGTGGCGGTTGGGCAGTCGTTGCGCGACGGCCGAACCTAGCTCAGCGGCCCGTTGTGGGAACTCTGGCCGACGGCTGCCAGCCATTGCCACTACAACCGTGCCCTTATCGGAGTTATCCGCTGGTTCGGCGATGGCGTCGACGAACTGAGGCAGCGGTGGCGGCGCCAGGAGATGAATGCGTTGGCCGGGGCCGGCCACCAACGGCGGAATGTCTCGCCGCCAATGCATTCCGGCGGTCAGTAGCAGAGGCAGAACCAAGACCCGATGCTCGGGAAAGCCAGCAGTCAACACATCAGTAGCGCTGGGCGAATCATGTTCCAGGAACCCGACCGCTACTCGGGCTGCCACCGTCTGGTCGAGTAGCTGGCCGATCTTCTGGACCCCTTGTCGGTGCCGCGGGTCGGGACTGCCGTGTCCGATGAGTAATACGGCGGAGTCGTGCAGTGGCCGGTGGCCACCCTCGGTTGGTTCGCCTCGTGGCGAGGTGAGGACGGTGGCGGTCACGAGATGGCCCCATGTCCAGCATCGATCGAGGCCTGCGCTAAATCCCCTAGCTGTTCGCGAAGCCCCGCGACTGCACCGACAACGACGACAGCGGGAGAGGGGATTTCCTGAGTCGCTGCTAGTTCGGCGATGTCCGCAAGCGAGCCATTCACGGTTTCCTGCTCACTAGTCCAGCCCTCGGCCGTTACCGACACTGGTGTGTCTGGATCACGACCGTGTGCAACCAGTGCGGCCGTGATCTGATCTAGGTGTCGAACCCCCATCAGTAGCACCAGCGTGGTGTCGACCGGAGTGCAGCCGGCGCGTCGGATGACTTCGGCAGCCCCGTTGTGAGCGGACAGCACGAGAAAAGAGTCGGATAGTCCGCGGTGGGTCACTGGAATGCCTGCCGCCGCGGGTACCGAAATTGCGCTCGTTACGCCGGGGACCACCTCAACATCGACTCCGGCCTGTAAGCAGTGCAGCGCTTCCTCACCACCACGGCCCAGGACGAAGGGATCGCCGCCTTTCAACCGGATCACAACTTTGCCCGCCGTTGCCTGTTCCACCAGCAGTTCGTTGATCTCCGGTTGCGGCAGCGCGTGCCGGCCCGGGGCCTTGCCGACATCGATAATGCTCACGTCCGGTGCGAGTTGATCAAGCGCACGTACCGGGGCTAGCCGATCAGTGACGACGACATCGGCAAGGGACAACAACCGGCGGGCGCGAACGGTGAGCAGATCGGGATCGCCCGGGCCGCCGCCCACCAAGTAGACCTTGCCGGTCGCTGGTCGTTGTCGCCGGATGGGTAGCCCGGCTTCAGCGGACAACTCAGCGACGACGTCGCGCAGTAGTTTGGCTCGTTTGGGATCTCGTCCGGCATTGACCGCAACCTGAATGCCGTCGACGGTGCGGTCAGAGGCAGCAGACCACGCTGATGAGGCACTGGCATCAGATGCGCGCACACACCAGATGCGCTGCGCATCGGCGAGGGTGGCGATCTCAACATCGACCGCATGATCACCGGTGCAGGCATGCACCAGCCAGACATCAGCCAGATCAGTGGCGTCGAACTCTCGTTGTTGCCAGCGCAGCCTTCCGGCTGCCGCCCACTCCTGCAACGCCTCCGTGGCCCACGGCGTGATGAGGTTGACTTGGGCCTGAGTTTGCAGCAGGGTGGCGATTCTGCGTTCGGCGACTGGGCCGCCACCCACCACTAAGACATCTCGTCCGGCAAGTGACAAGAAGAGGGGATAGTCGGGCGCTGTCGCTGGCGAATCAGCTGCGTTACTCATATGTGCATCCCGCATTCCACTTTGTTGCGACCCGCCCAACGGCCGGAGCGTTCTGGTGCACCGTCGGCTACTGGTTGGGTGCAGGGTTCGCAGCCGATTGAGCGATAGCCCAGTTGGCGCAGTGGATTTTCCATGATTCCGTACTCGACGATGCAGGCATCGATTTGTTCGTCGCTGTAGGCGGCGATCGGATTGAGTTTGATCATTCGGTGTCGTTCATCCCACTCAATGAGCGGGGTGCGTACTCGACCATCGTGATCATTGCGGCGCAGGCCAGTGGCCCATGCTTCATAACCACGCAGCGCGTTATCCATCGGTGCGGTCTTGCGCATGGCGCAGCATTTGTCCGGGTCGGTACGCCACAACTCGGCTCCGTACCGCTCGTCCTGTTGTTTAGTGGCGAGTTCCGGTTGTAACGAGCGGACATTTACCTTTTGGGTGCTGGCAACTGCGTCTCGCAGGCCAAGAGTTTCCGCGAAGTGGTAGCCGGTGTCGACGAATAACAGGTCAACGCCGGGAACCGCGTGAGCGGCCAAGTACGCCATCACCCCGTCGGAGAACGACACCGCGACCGCCAATCGCTCGACCCCCAGCCGTTTGCCGAACCACAGCAGCAATTCAAGCGGCTCCGCTTCTTCGCCAAAGATCTGTTTGCCCTGGTCCACGATGTGTCGCAACTCCTCCTCGCTGCGCCGCGGCGGACGCAGTCGTAGGTCGACACCTGATGTGGCGGGCGGATCGGCGGTGCTCATCGAAGATCATCCTCAGCAGCTCTGATGCTCCATTGGGCGAAAGACTCGTCGGCGGTGCGCTGTTCCTCGAAGCGACCGATCAGCCGGTCAACATAGTCGCTGAGGTCATCCGCAGAGAGTCGAAGTCCGCGTGGGCTGCGGCCAAAACCGGATTCCTCGCCCAGTGACCCGCCGAGATGGACCTGAAAGCCTTCAGCTTGCTGACCCTCGTCATCGGTTGCCAGCACACCCTTAAGTCCGATGTCGGCGACTTGGAATCGAGCACAAGAGTTCGGGCAGCCATTGACATGGATCGCTAGCGGCAAATCCCACTCAGGTCGCCGCTGCTCAAGGTCCGTCACCAGATCAGCAGTACGGGCCTTGGTTTCGGAAATGGCTAGTTTGCAATATTCAATCCCCGTGCAGGCCATGGCCGCACGGCGGAACTGCGAAGGACGCACGCGAAGTTGCATGCCCTCCAACTCTTGCGCCACCCGTTCGGTGTTCTCCTGCGGGATGTCCAGTAGGACGAACTTTTGGTGTGCGGTGAGGCGGATGCGACCGCTACCGTACTTCTCGGCAAGATCAGCGATCCGAGCAAGTCTGCTGCCTGAGATTCGCCCCACCGTAGGTGCCGCACCCACGTAGAACTTGCCGTCTTGCTGCGGATGAATTCCGACGTGATCCCGCGCGCCAGCGGCTGGAGCGGGCGGGGGCGGACCATCCGCCAGTTTTCGACCCAGGTACTCATTCTCGAGTACCTGACGGAATTTCTCAGCTCCCCAATCGGCGATCAGGAACTTCAGTCGTGCCTTATTGCGCAACCTGCGGTAGCCGTAGTCACGGAACAGTTGCACGGTGGCAAACCAAACATCCGGGACGTCCGCCAATGCGACCCACGCACCGAGCCGAGTACCCAACTTGGGCACCGTAGACAGACCCCCGCCTACCCAAAGGTCAAAACCTGGTCCTAGATCTGGATGCTCTACCCCGATGAAAGAGATGTCGTTGATCTCATGAGCGACATCCTGTCGAGGGGAGCCCGAGACAGCGCTTTTGAACTTGCGTGGCAGATTCGCCAACTCGGGGTCGCCTATGTAGCGGCGAAGGATCTCTTCGATAGCTGGGGTGCCGTCGATGATTTCGTCGGCGGCAACGCCGGCTACCGGCGATCCGAGGATGACGCGAGGGGTGTCGCCACAGGCTTCGGTGGTGCCTAGGCCGACTGATTCCAGTTGGCGCCAGATCTCTGGAACATCTTCAATTCGAATCCAGTGCAGTTGGATGTTCTGACGATCGGAAATGTCGGCGGTATTGCGGGCGTAGCGACGAGAGATATGCGCAATTATTCGCGCTTGTTCGGCAGACAGCGCACCACCATCTGAGCGCACCCGCATCATGAAGAACTCGGCGTCGAGTTCTTCGACTGGTAGCGAGCCAGTCTTACCGCCGGGGATTCCCTTCTTCCGTTGGGTGTAGAGCCCCCACCAGCGCATGCGACCACGCAGGTCGTCCGCGGGAATGGATGCGAATCCTTCCTTGCTATAGATCTGCTCGATCCGTTGTCGGACATTGAGACCGTTGTCTTCTTGCTTGAACCGCTCGTTGTCATTCAGCGGTTCGGTTTGCCCGAGCGCCCACTGTCCTTGCGGTTTCGGTGCCCGCTTCGGGCGGTCTGACTTCGGTGTCTTGGGTGACGCTGCCGGGGGGTTGGCTTCGACGGGAGTCATGGGGTCTCCGGATGGTCGGGGACACGCGACTGCCGGCTCGCAAACCGGTGGAGATCAAACGATCGTGCCGGTTGCTCCGATCCACACGCGTCCTGGAAGAGGGACGGGGGTTAGGAACAACAACACATACAGCAGCGCACGCCACGGGCGGTAGGCCCAGCGGCGGATATCGCGGTGCTGCAATAAGTCACGCAGTAAGAGTGCCAACCGAGATTCGCCACGTCAAGTTGCCCAGCTGACTTGGGTGAAAATGAGATGTCCACCACAACTCGTTGTCGGGGGTAGCGGGTACCCCGATTCAGCCGCTAACTTAGGTAAGCCTTACTTTGGTTTGGGGCGCCGTTAGTCACCGCGGCGCCGATAAGATGGGAGAAAATATGAAGTTGACTGGGATCGTGCTCAGCCTCGCGGTGCTTGCTGGGGCGGCGGTTGTGGCTGGTTGCTCAGCCGAAGACGAGACGTTAACGATCTACTCTGGGCGCAGCGAAAACATGATCGGGCCAATGTTCGATCAGTTCTCGGAAGCGACCGGCATCAACGTCGAGGCTCGTTACGGAGATTCGGCTGATCTCGCCCTGCAGCTGCAGACCGAGGGAGAAAACAGCCCTGCTGATGTCTTTATTTCGCAGAGTCCCGGAGCGATGGGTGCGGTAGCCGATGGTGGGCTACTGGCGAAACTTCCGGCGGCTACTCAGAAGCTAGTAGTAACGGAGTTTCAGGATCCCGACGGCGACTGGGTAGGAGTTACCGGTCGAGTGCGCACCCTGGTCTACAACACTGACTTGGTTACTGCTGATGAACTCCCGCAGTCAGTCTTCGACCTCACCAACGCGGAATATCAGGGCAAGGTTGGTCTCGCGCCGAGCAATGGTTCCTTCCAAGACTTTGTGACAGCAATGAGAGTCGCTGATGGCGACGATGCCACCAAGAAGTGGTTGGATGATATGGCTGCCAATGGCGCCCAGCCATATGCGGACAACACATCAATCGTGCAGGCGGTTGGTCGTGGTGAAGTTCCGATGGGACTGGTGAATCATTACTACAAAGAGCAAGCCACAGCAGAAAATCCCGATCTGCCAGTGGAGAATCACTTCTTTGCCAAGGGCGACGTAGGTTCCGTGCTGTTGGCGACTGGTGCTGGAATCCTGGCTAACTCCGAGGTGCAGGAGTTGGGCACCGAACTCATCGACTTTCTGCTCAGTCCGGAAGCTCAAAAGTTCTTCACCGAAGTTAAGGTCGAGTATCCCGCTGCCAAGGGCGCTGAAATTGCCGAGGGGACCCCGCTAGCGGATGTACCGGCGACGGTGGTGGATTTCGATGAACTGGGTAGTGGCTTCCGCGATACGTTGGAGATGATCAATAGCAGTGGCCTCGCCAGCAACTAGCGATACCGGCATAAAGCCGGTCGGAGCCAGGAATCGTGGCTCCGACCGGCGCTCGTCGTGGTGGCTACGTTTACTTGTTGCAGTCATTGCGCTGGTCTTCAGCGCCCCCGTACTCTTCCTGCTCCTCGAGATCGCGAACGTCAGCGAGGGGATTGGTCAGATTGTCGGCAGCTCCGAGTGGGTGGTGCCGCTGCTCAACTCACTTGGGCTGGCTGGAGCAGTGACTCTGGCCAGTATGGTGATTGGTGGCGGATTGGCCATTCTGATTTCGCGAACCGACCTGCCTGGCCAGCGAGTCTGGCGGTTACTCCTAGCGCTGCCGCTGGTGATTCCGTCTTTTGTCGGAGCGACTGCGCTCATCGCCGCGACTGGGCCGGGGAGTCTGCTGCCCTTTGTGCCGCGGTTGGAGGGATTCGTTGGCTCCCTGGTGGTCCTGACACTGTTCACCTACCCCTACGTCCTACTGCCCGCTCTTGCCACTATTTCCTCGACTCCCACTTCGGCTGAAGAGGCGGCTCGGCTGTTGGGTCGCAGCGGCTTTCAGACGGGTGTGCGGGTGTTGCTGCCGCAGTTGCTGCCTGCGATTGCAGCAGGCGGTCTGCTGGTTTTTCTCTACGTATTGAGTGACTTTGGCGCCGTCGCACTGCTCCGATTCGACACGCTGACCCGAGTGATCTACTCCTCCCGACTACTCGATCCGGCCCTGGCCCTAACGCTAGGAGTCTTGCTGGCTGCCTTGGCGCTGTTGATTTCGGTGGCGATGCGGCGAGTCCGAGTCCCTAGCGAGCCGCCGGTATCGCGAGCCAATCAGCGGTACCGCTATCGGCTCGGCAAACTAATGCCGGTGGGTTTCCTTGTTGCCGCCCTCCCGGTGGCCGCGGGGCTAGTGCTACCGGTCATCATCTTCCTCACTTGGGTGCTTCGGGGATCCAGCACGATTGGCGTCGCGTATTCCGGCTGGGGTGACGACATGGGATTTCTCGTTGGCCCCATGCTGGGCTCTACCGCCGCTTCGGTAGCTGCAGCGCTGGCAGCAGTAGTGATCACAGTTCCGGTGGCGTTTGCGGTCGTCCGGCGTTCGGAGCGACTGTATCGATTCGCAGCCGATGTGGTTACGTCATTGTTCGCCTTGCCCGGTCTTGTCATTGCATTGGCGCTGGTCGCCTGGGCGGTTGGTGCACCGGGCCCACTCGGGGCGCTCTATCAGACCTTTCCGTTGCTCATCTTGGGCTATGTGCTGCATTTCGGTGCGCAAGCGCTGGGCTCTGGACAGGCCGCTTTTCGAGCGGTACCGCAGCGGTTTGACGAAGCCGCGGCCACGTTAGGAGCGGGGCAGCGTCGAAGATTCTTTGTGATCGATCTGCCGCTGGTCGCTCCGGGACTATTGACTGCTGGCGGGCTGGTTTTGCTATCGACGCTGAAGGAACTCCCGTTAACACTGATGCTGGCGCCGACCGGATTCAAGACCTTGGCTACCGCGATTTGGGGAGCAGCCACCGACGGCTTTTACGCTGAGGTTGGGATCGCGTCGTTGACGCTCATCCTGTTGTCCGGCGTGCTCACGTGGTTCCTTGTTCTGCGCGGTCGGCTGGGAAGAGTCTGATCTTGTCGCCGCGTCGCAGGTTCTCGCCGCTAGGCTTGGGTACTCGAGGAGGGCCGACAAATCGCTGAGGGAGAGTCCGGGCTCGTGCTATCCGGTGTCAGCAAGAGTTTTGCCGCGACTGTTGCGGTTCGAGATGTCACATTGAGAGCACCGGCGGGTTCGCAGACCGTCCTGTTGGGGCCCAGCGGCTGCGGCAAGACCACCCTGTTGCGGATCATCGCTGGCTTGGAGCACGAAGATGCTGGTGTGGTTTCCATAGATGGTGAGCGATTGAGCTGTGACGGCCGCGGGCTGCCGCCAGAAAAGCGTCGTGTCGGCATGGTCTTTCAGGATTGGGGGCTCTTCCCGCATATGACTGTGGAGCGTAATGTCGCATTCGGTCTGAGTCGGGAACAGATTGCTGACGGAGCGGTGGAGCGGACGCTCGACATGATGCGGATGACAAAGCTAGCGTCCCGCAGGCCCCATGAACTCTCGGCGGGTCAAGCGCAGCGCGTGGCGCTCGCCCGGGCGCTGGCTCCTCGACCACGTTTACTGCTCTTCGACGAGCCATTCTCGAGCTTGGATGCGGAGTTGCGGGTACGAGTCCGTACCGAGGTGGCTCAACTCATGCGAGAACTCGCTATGACAGCCGTGTATGTCACCCACGATCAGGAAGAAGCGTTCGTGCTCGGTGATGAAATCGCAGTGATGGCCTCTGGCCGAATCGTGCAGCAGGGGGCTCCGGAACGGATCTACCTCGAGCCAGCCTCAGCTTGGGTGGCGGGCATGTTGGGAGAGGCCAATCTGATTCCCGGCGACGCCGTCGGTGATGTTGCCAACACTTGTTGCGGTCAGGTTCCGTTGCTGCGGGCGCGCAGCGGTGACTGTCAGGTGCTGGCCCGACCCGAGCATCTGGCTATCTCGGCGGGCGATCAGGCGACGGTGACCGCTGTGGAGTTCTATGGACATGACACGGTTTATCGCGTGACGACAGCAGACGATGAGCCGGTCGTTTTGGTGCGAGCAGGAGCCGCGCCGTCGCATCAGGTGGGTGACCGGGTGTCATTGGCCTATACCGGACCGGCGACCGTCTGCTTTGACGCACCGCACTAACTGGCTGGCGAAGTAGCTGCGGGCAATGAAAGCCAAGGCACGGTGAGAGTCGGCCTTTATGTCGGGGCAACTGCGAAAGAGTCGACATTGACCGGCGGGAGGAATAGTGTGCAGGTATTGAAGGCGCACAACTTTTTGAACTGGATTCGCCGCGTCGGCTAAGTGCTCGACAGCGGTGGGGGCTCGCCATCTTTGCTCTTGTGCTGGCGGTGGCATCGATCGCAGCCTTTGCGACTGCGGGTTACCCACTGCCGCAGGTGGAAGCGACCGTCGTCGCTCACTCCTATATTTCTGCCGCCTTCGCTGGCCTCATCGCCCTGGTGTTGTTCACCTACGGGCGCACGGGGCAACGACGAGGATTTTTGCTGCTTGCCTCGCTGTACCTGAGCTACGGGTTCATGATTTCGACCTTTCCACTGTTTTTTGAGGGAGCATTCCTCGCTGGTGAATTCGTCATGGGTGGCCCGCAAAGTGCCCCGTTGCTCGCGGTCTTTCTGCTCTACATCTTCACGGTCGGGATTCCCGTTGCTGCTGTTCTCATCAACCGTGATCGGTTGCGGCGAGGCGGCTCCGAAGCCGAACCGCAGCACATTCGCTGGTGGGTTATTACCCCACTACTTTTGAGTGGCATCATGCTGGGTTGGATATCCCTCTTTCCGGAGACACTTCCCACTGTGCTGGATGCAGATGGGCAAGGTCTGCCCTGGGTGCGGGTGGTCCTGGGTATTTTCAACCCGCTGCTGTCACTGATTGGGCTCGTCATCGTAGGTCTCGCCGCTCGCAATGGCTCGATCATCGGCGTCTGGCTGTTCATCGTGAGTATGGCGCTGCTGGCGAACGGGGTGCTGCTTCTTAATCTGACGGGTCGATACACCCTTGGCTGGTATTACGTTCGGATCTTCACTTTGCTTGTGTTGTTAGTGCTGCTGGTAGCGCTGATCCTAAGAATCGACAGCATCCAACGGCGCAACGCCGCAATCGCGCAGGTGGACCGGCTCACGGGTGTGCAGTCCCGAGAGCGGCTGATTCAGTCGATGCGTGAGGCGCTGAACCTGATACCAGTGCGAGGCAACCGACCTGCCTTGTTGTGGATCAATATCAACGGTTTCCACGACATCAACGACCAGTTTGGGCATGCTGCCGGTGATCAAGTACTTGTTCAGGTGGCTAGCCGATTGGTCACGACTGCCTCTGGGGCATCCGTAGGGCGAGTTGGTGGGGACGACTTCGCCGTCTTACTTGACCACGCTGATGGAGACAAGGCCACTTCGATGGCAGAGGAGATAGTCGCGGCGGTGAGCACGCCGATGGCAGTGGCGCAAGATCGAATAGTGGTGTCTGCTTCGGTTGGGGTGGCGGTTGTCGGGGACGGCAGTACGACCGCTGAAGAATGGATCTTCCAAGCGGATCGCGCCGTAGTGGAAGCTAAGAAATCCCCACGGGGGAGCCTTGCCACTTTTGATGAGGAGATGGCCCAATCTGCGCGAGCGCGAGCTTCATTAGGGCAAGAGATGGCAGCCGCCCTTCGTCGTGGCGATCCGTTCGTTCTGTGGTTCCAGCCGATCGTGCAACCGGAGACAGCTCGATGGGTGGGCGCCGAAGCACTAGTCCGCTGGAAACACGGTGGCCGGTTCGTACCGGCGAGTGAGTTCGTTTCGCTGGCCCAGGAAATGCGCAACGCAGCGCTCGGAGAAATTGTGATTCAGCGGCTCGCGGAAACTGGACCGCTGCTTCTCGCTGACGCTGACCCCGACTTCTTTCTTACCTTCAACTTGTCCCCGTGGGAATCTCGCTATCACGGCGTGATCGACGCGCTGGGGCGAGAGCCACTGGCGGATATTGCGCACCGTTGCTACGTAGAGGTCACGGAATCCTTTCAACTTCACGAGTCTGAACTAGCGCTGCACAATCTCCAGATGCTGCAGGAGTTTGGTTATCGGTTGGCCATCGACGATTTCGGCACTGGCTACTCAAATCTGGCTCGGCTGGAGTTGTTGCGTCCGTCGCTGCTCAAGGTCGATCGCAGCATTGTGATGAAATCTGGGGCGGGCGCCATGGACGGCATCGAATTGATGAGAGCGGCGCGCAACCTCGGCAGCTCATTGGGATCTGCTGTCCTTGCGGAGGGTGTGGAAACCGCTGAAGAGCATCAAATCGTGCTGGATCTCGATCTGCCGTTGGCGCAGGGGTTCCGGTATGCGCGCCCCATGCCTGCTGCGGACTTCTTGCGTTTCCGGGCGGGTGGACGGGTTCCCTCGATGCCACCGCAGCGAGGGGCCTAACCCCGCCGGATCTCTTGTTGCGTGCAGCAAGACGAGAATCTCAGTGTCCGGAATAAGAACGACTTGACTGTGCTGAAATCGACATCCTTCGACGGTGGTTTTGGGAGTAATATTAGCCGCATACTAGAGACGTAGGCGGGACTAGGATGGTGCCGCCATTACCGGTGCGAGTAGAAGTTACTCGATTGCCGAGGCAGGGCAGCGGAGGAGGAGATATGCGAATTTTCCTGACAGGAGCGCTCGCAGTGGCGCTGGCTGGCGGAACAGCGAGTGTGGCGACCGCCGCAGAGGACATCCCCACCGTGCGTACTGACGACCTGCCGATCACGGCGTTCCAGGAGGACCCAGCTGACGCAACGGCGGATCCAGCGCCGAAAGATGAGGGCGACCAAGGATCTGAGGATTCGAGCCAAGGCGACACTGAGGAAGTAAAGCCAAAGAAGCCTAATGTGACCAACGTTCCGGTGGGCTATCGGATTTCTCCCGGAACAAGCGGCAAATACGGGGTTGGCCAGCTGGTAACTATCAAGTTTGATCGGCCGATCGCGCGGCGGTCAAACGTTGAAGAGGCCATCACGGTGACATCCAATCGGAAGAAGAAGATGTCGAAGGGCGCTTGGGGATGGGTTGACCGGCAGACAGCTATCTATCGGCCCAAGAAGTTCTGGCCAGGCAATGCCCGGGTCGCCTTCGATGTAGACCTCAAGGGGGTGCTGTTGGGTGCAGATGGCAGGACCCATTACGTGGGTGACCGGAATCGTGAGTATGTGCTGCGCACTGATCGCAAACTGGTCATCAAGATCAGGGACGCCAAGCACCGCCTCTACGTATACCGGGGTAACAAGCTCATTAAGAGTTTCCCCGTTTCGCTGGGCAAGGTTTCGGGCGGCTATAAAACGCGAAGTGGTATCAAAATCCTCACGGGGGAGCAGTACGTAAAACTGCGCATGATCGGAACAGACCGACTCACCGGGGAAGACTGGGACGTCATCTCCCCCTACTCGATCCGGCTGACGCCAACCGGTGAGTTCATTCACGGTGCGCCGTGGGCCAATAGCCGGATTGGATTGGCGAACGGCTCGCACGGCTGCACCAACATGCGGGTTGCAGACGCGAAATGGTTGTTCCATCGAGTCATGCGTGGTGACCCCACCGTGACCACCGGTACAGGACGCCCCATGGAGGTCACCAATGGAACTCCAGGTGCCTACTGGAACTATTCCTGGAAAGAGTGGCGGCAGAAGTCCGCGACCAAGGGCAAGCAGTCACCATCGAAAGACAAGAAAGACAAAGATACCGGTAAGCAAAACTAGCGGTTGTCGTTCCTAACAGCGTTGAACAGCAGTTCGTCGCATCAAAGCAG